>JAIBBN010000005.1 GCA_019694655.1 Leptospirales bacterium | reverse complement strand
GCCTCCAGCGTTTCGCGGCCATTTCCGCTTTCGTATGCTCTACCATCCCTTCGCCTCCGCTGATTTTGGAGGCGGACTGTAGCACGTCACGAAAAGGAGCGCAAGGCGCGGAAAAATGAGCGCTTACCGCGCGGCGATCAAGTCGCAGTGAAAAAGCGCTTACATCATCGTAAAGGCTTTAGTGCAACCATTCAATCAGAAAACAGGAATTTATACAAAGGCAAATTGAAGAGATAGTCGGGGCTCGTCTGAACAAATTCTCCGGGTATACTCTGAGGGTTGCAGAGCCAGCATTTATCGGCAGTCGCTTGGACTATTTGATGTTCATCAGTAAAAGCATATATCTTGCCATCGTTTCCAAGAATTTCGGTCCAGATACGCGGTCCTTCACCTGGTTTCTGGACGCAATTCCATTCGTACAACACTGCTCCCGCAGGAACGCCAAGTTGGTTTCCGTCAGTAAATGAGTCAAAAACCTGAAACTTACATGTCCTATCGTCAGACATCACGAAAAACCACCAATCCGAATACTCGTTAGGCGCGTAGGTGATGCCCATCAGAAGACCGTCATATTCTCGCCGCTCCCGATTCCACCTGAAGAATTCCATTGTATGGCCATTATATATATGGACAATGTAGTCTTGATCTTCAATCGTCGTCCGCAGGATCTGTCTGGTAATGGCATCAGACATCCTTTCTGTGCGGATTACCTGCGCATGCCTCCGAATTTTTGATTCCATTTCAGCAAAACTCATAAAATGGCCGAACGGTCCGCGATAGATCTCCGGCATTACAGAGGGCCTGTAAGATGCGTCGCAGCAGTCTTTGCTGCAGGTACTATGCATGGGCGCCACTACGAGGCACAGGGCTGTAATTATTCGGCGCATAGATTAGTTGTTATTCGCACGCAAGATTTGACGCACTATGCTCGGGGACAACTGAACCGGAGGACCACCTCCTTCCACGCCGACAACCGGTAGCAGGTTGTGCCCAAGGTCCCCGGGAGGCGGCGGCCCAAGTCCAAGTCCAAGGTCGCTTCTGACGGCGGGCATCGGCGTTCCCCCGGGATTCGTCGCTCCCCACAAGCTGGCTCCACTATGGACTTTTGGCCGCGAGTTAGCAAGGATACCGGGAGTAGCTCCACCCCCATCATATGAAAAGCGAACGGCGTCGGCAAGCTGACGCGGATTGAAAGACTGTAATGGACCGATCACATACCAATCCTGTGCATTCGGTGCATTGGGATCTCCGCCGAAAATTGAAGTCCCTTGAGTCTGGTCAATCCGGATAGTCTCAAACCATCTACGGGGCGGCGTCCCGGAGCTTGTAGTAATACCCGTTTGCTGCGCATAAACGCCTGTGTAAAGGACGGGGGGTGTGTTCGGTCGACTCGTTGTCACATTGACCTGATTGCTACTTCCACTCTGCCCGACACCCTGTGGAGTACTCGGACCAATCGAATACGAGAAATTGACCGCATTAATTCGTATGGTCCCGTTCGGGTTCTCATTTACAAGAAGATTCCCTGTACCTGCACCGCCTGCGCTGGTCATCGCTCCGTTCAATACGACGTCAGTATCCCTTACTTCCCCCGACGCAGCCCTTGCCAGGTCCCTTACGCCCTGCTTGGCCAGGGCCTCGTCTGCATATGTAGCCTTAATTTGCTCATACATTTGTTGTAGGTCTTGGTCGAGACTCGTCAGAACATTTGGACTAATCCGATTGTCGTTTGCAAGAACTGCCGCTCGAAATTCCGCATACTCCTCATTATGCACCAGTACGCCGGCTTCAGACACGAAGTAGTTGTGGCGCTTCTGGACCTCGAAGTTGAATACCGTCTCGTAGCGCGGATCAATCTCCACGCTTGAGATCATCAGGCCCTGGCCGGCGGCGGTTTCGCCGATGTCGCCGGCCCTGAGATAGCGCGCCTGCACCCAACCCTGACCGCGCACATAAAACGGATGCGACCACGTCGTCTCGATCAGCGTGCCGTCTTCGTAGCGGATCTGGTAGATGCGGTCCGCCTGGCGGATGAAGGTCTGCTGCACGCGGGAGTAGATCAGCTCGCCGGAGTCCTCGTCTTTTGCAAGCACAAGATCTCCGGAAACGATGTCCTCAACCACTTTGTAATAATAGCCGCCCTGGAATCTGGCGCCTGGCGTGCTGTGGTGCACACGAATGAGAGTCCCGGCCACGAAGCAGGTTCTCTGCCGCCACTCGCCGGTGTCCGGATCAATGAAGCCGCGATCGTCGCTGATCGTTCCCTGGACGATGTTGCGATAGCCATCTTCAAAGACGCCGGTGATGGATTTCCAGATCGTATCGCGCGAGGAGCCTATCCCGGCAGTCAACTCTGCTGCGCCCTCTGCCTGATCAAGAACGCCCAGCGACTCCAGATCGCCTGCCAGCTGATCCGGATTTTCGCGGTATTGCTGTTCTGCTTCGTCCGAGAGTTCCACTCCCCGGCTGGACAGTGTGCTGCGCAGACGATTGATCTGCGATTCAAGAAAGAGGGCGCGTCTCGGACAGCTCCGGAAATGGCTGGACGCCTGCAAATTGGACGCGACGCGTCTTCTGGCAGCGGGAGTTTAGATTCCGGCAATCATGAAGAGCAGATTTGGAAATCGCCGGCCGCCGAGGCGGCTGATCTACTCTACCATTGGCGCTCTGCTCTGCGCCCTGCTTTCATATGCGGCGTTTGTAAGCGTCATGCAAATAGCGCCATCAGACCGACGTTTCTACGATTCCGATTCGCTCTACCTGCCCGCTTTGCTGCAGGAAATCCTGCGCCAACCTGACGCAATGCGCGGATGGCAGACGCCGCCGGCGCACTACCTGTTTCCAGATGGGGCGCTGCTTCTATTTCCGCTGATTGCAACGGGCAAACCCATTGCTGCATTACATGTATTTGGCCTGCAGCTCTATCTGTTGATCTGTCTTGTGATAGTTGGAATTGCCAGAGAGATTCTACCGCGCCAGGCGATACTATACCGTTTGCTGCCGCTGCTGGCAATCATTGCCATTTATCCGGCGGTGGCGGCTATGAATCGTAGCACGGAGACCCTTGAACTTGTGTTCTGCCCTGGTTTCCACGGCGGCGCACTGCTCTCAAGTTTGTTTTGCCTTTTCCTGAATCTTCGCCAGTTAAAACGCTACAACTGGCAACGATCTGTTCTCGTTGCGCTTACAGGCGCCTTGAGTTTGGCCAGCGATCGAATTTTTGCAGCTTATTTCATTGGACCTGCTTTACTGGGCGCAGGCGTCTTGTTCCTGCTGAGAAGGACGCGATCCAATGCCCGAATCCAGGCCGCCTTGTTATTACCGCCGCTGGCATCAATCGTTCTTGCCTGGCAGCTCGAAAAGCGTATTGCCGCCTGGAGCGGACTCTCCAGCGATCAAACCTTATTCGCCGACGTGCTCCAACAGCTGAAGTTGCAACCACTTTCCATTCGACCGACCATCCTTTCGGGCCTCGTTTATCTTCAGCAACTGCACTGGACATACGCGCTGGCGCTGATTCTGGCCGTGCTGGCAATCTCGTTTGCGGCTATGCGCGGGCTGCGATCCTGGCATCGCGTACCGAAGGGCGACGCGATCGATACGCTACTGGTTCGACAGAGTTATGCAGCTGCATTTGCCCTGGGCATGATAGCATCCTGCGCCTTACTGGGACTGATGCTGGGCGCCGGCGGCCGCTACATCGCAGCGCGTCATTTGCTGCCAGTGTTTTCGACGACGCTCTTCGGCGCCTTGCTACTTCCCGGACTTGGCCGCCCGCGACGCCGGCGCCAATGGTTTGCGGCAATCTATCTGATCGCTATCCTGCTATCGATTGGCTACTCCGGCCGGATGCTCTGGCGGCATTGGCCGCGATGGTCCAACTACCAACCACCGGAATCGCTCTGCATCGACCGAATCGCGAGACGCATTGGGGCAACCGAAGGCTATAGCGACTACTGGAATGCAAGGCGCCTGAGCGTATTCAGCGCGCAGGGACTGCACATCCGGCAATTGATTGGCAAAATGCAGATCTACTACCATATCAACAACGCTGATTCATATTTCTTTGGCGAGGGGCGCAATACGCCAGGCCTTGTACTGCCGCAAGGCCTGGATCGCAAAGCAGTGCTAGACACGCTCGGCCCGCCTTCCGCAGTCACAACGTGCGGCGGACAAGAGGTCTTCCTGTACCATACTCCCTCTGCTCGCGATCGATATATTTCCTTTAAAAATCGTCAGGCACAGAATGTTCGCATCTGGCAACTTGCTACCGGACGTACCCCGCAGCCTCGCCCCGGAGCGGACCATGATTGAAGCGCTCTACCGACAGCGGCGCTTGCTGCTGGCCGTCGCGGCCGGCGTCTATGCGTTTCTCTTTCGCGTCCATGGCATCAGCGAGCACTTTCAACTATTTGGCGACCAGATGCGCGATTGGCGCATTGTCCAGAGCAGTTTTTTCGATTTGCCGCTGGCCGGCACGCCGCGCTTTGACGGGGGAGTCTCTTATGGACCGGTTTTTTACTGGGTTCTGTGGCTATCAGCGCGGCTCTTTACTCCGTTCTATGGAAGTTTGCCACACGCCGGCGGAATGGGAATCGCACTTTTTTGCGCAATAGCTCTTGCAGTTTTCTACTTTGAGTTGCTCCGGCAAACCAGTTTTGCAGTTGCAACCGTAGGCTTCCTGTTGGCTGCCAGTTCTCCGTGGGAAGCGTCCTTTTCTGGCGCCACCGCGTGGAATCCGTCCGTAGCTACCGCACTGGCTCAGCTGGCCATTGCATTCAGTTTAAATTATTGGCGAGGGCCGCGTCCAGGGTCCCTGCTGATGGCCAGCGCCAGCGCCTGGCTGGCCTTTTGCGCTCATTTCCCGGCAATTTTTGTTAGCATCGCGGTATTTATGGTTCTGGCCGCTAGCGCTATTCTGAAGTGTGGCGCGGGCGTAGCGCTGCGCAATACGGCAATGCAGGCGGCGCTGGTCCTGGTGCTACAGGCGCCGTACTTTGTTTATCTTCACAGGGCCCTGGACTCAGATCAAAGCGGGGTCGCATTCAGCATCCATTCTTTGCTCCAGGACCCTTCGCTACTGCGTACCACTGCTGCTTACCGTTACCTCGTGAACGGGGCCGCGCAGCTTTTGCTGGAAGGCAACTTGCACTATCAGCATGCCCGAACGATCATTGTCGCCTCCTGGCTCCTTGCCATCGGCGCCTGCTGGAAGCGACCGCAGTGGGCGATTCTTTCCATTGGCGTCCTTTTTGGCGCATGGGCTGGATACGCAGCGTGGCGCATGCAGTACGAACTATATTTTCAAGTCGCCCTGGTTGGATCCTACGCACTTTCCGCCGTGGCTGCATTGCATTGGATTGCATCCCGCGTTGCGATCCTGCCAAATTTGGTTTTGGTTCTCTTGCTTTGCCAGCAAGCTGGCCGCTGGGATCGCGCACCTGTAGAGCGCCTGCCTGAGTACGGAACGTTGTTACGCGCCGCTAACGATATCTCGAGAATGCAGATCAGGGTTGCCTCCGTCGAGGCGCCGTTTGCAGACCAACGCACAAGAATCGAATGGTTCCTGGAACTATACGGCGTAGAACTGCACTCGACAGGCCGTCGATTTGCTATCGAGCAGGATGGAACGGTGCGCGAGATCGAGCATTGAATCCGGAATCAAGGTAGACAAGCGATCAATAGCCGCGGCACTCTTGCTACGGTGTTCGATCTGCGTGAACTGCGCTTGAACCGATGGGCCGCCTGGCTGGCCGGTCTGATCGGCCTGTTGTGGTTTGCCTTGCACCTTCGCGCACAGTACTGGATGATTGACTCGGCCCGCATTCCGCTGGCGGGCGATATTGCCTATTATGCACAGGTCCTGGAAAATCTAGGACGAATGCGCGGACTCGGCGGAAGCATACTGGAAGCGCCAAATTTCTTTCAAATTCGCTTTTCACCCTCCTTTTTCCTGGTCGCTCCTTTCTATAGAGCGCTCCGCGCCTTCTTGCAACCGCCCTGGGCCGCCTTTGTCTGGGGTGACCTGTGGTTGCTTGGTTTTTACTCAATCACTGCGCTACTGGCCTGGCGCGTATATCAGTTGCGTGGAATGGCCTTACTGAGCCTGGCCATCCTCACGGTTCAGTGTTCGCCGCTTAACTATCTGTTTCGCTTTGGATTTCGTGACACGACAATGTCCCTGGTCCCCATTGGATTGATGATTTATGCCTACGAGAAAGATCGACCGCGATTGTTTACAGTGTCGTCCCTGTTCCTGTTAGGCGTACGCGAAGATGTCGCTCTGGCGCTGGCAGGCTTTGCCTTGCTCGGTCTTTTCCGTCGCAGCTGGTACTGGCGACTCTTTCCATTACTTGGCGTTGCAGTGTTCCTGTTCACCACCATGATCTTTGCACCAAAGATCATGGGCGTAGCGCTGACTGGCTTCGAGCGTTACGCTCACCTCGGCGGCAGCATTGGCGAGGTGCTACTGTCCCCGCTGCTCAAGCCCCAATTGTTCTGGGCGACTCTCTTTCAAAAGGCAAATTTTGATTACCTGCAGCAGGTTCTGGGCGGCTTCCTGTTTTTGCCGCTGTTGCGTCCGCGGCTGCTTTTGCCGGCGCTGCCCTATCTGTTTGTACTTATGCTAAATCGCCCGCTCGCTGAATCTGCCAACTTTATCTGGCTGCCTTACAGCTTTGCTATCCTGCCCTTTTTCGTGGCCGCGACAATCGACGCGTTGCGAATGATTCAATCCCGTATCGCACCCTGGATTTCGCTGCAGATGCTGCTGCCGCTGCCGGCCCTGGCATCGATCGTCTACGGCACTGCTTTCTTTGCAATCGGATTGCCGCCGGCCAGCGTGCACAGTCTCGCAGACTCATTGCGGCAGGCGCGCACATTTATCCCGGCGGAGGCGCCGCTGAGCTTGAATCTCGCTTTTGCGCCTTTCTTTTCCGATCACCGTGATCTTCGTTCGATTCAGACCTACAGGTCGCTTCCGGAAGATCATTATCTGCTGCTGGCAAAGAGCGCAGCAAGCCCGGATTTCTGGTTTCAACTTGGAACATTGCAAGATTATCGTCAGCGCTTACTCCAGATCTCGGAACAGAATCGTCCGCTGCTCTACGAAGATGCGCAGTTGGCGCTATGGGGACCGAAACAGAGCGCTCCCCCTGTCTCCTCCGCCTTGATTCACCTCGCCCCGCCGATCGTCGAGGCAGAGTGGACTCCTTCTGAAAACTTAAACCACCGTATTGACTTCGTCGATGGACGACGCGCGGTGCGCTCGATCGGCGGACACAGCCTGATCACTCTTCGGCCGCGCAGGCGCGGTTTTCATCTGATCTCAGGCGAGTTCAGCTCTGACGGCCAGAATCGGGTTCAATTCCTCGCTCGTTCTATAGGACTGCAAGTTTGCGGACCGGGCTCTTTGCCAATTGTAAGTGCAATTTCCTTGCAAAGCGGCGCTGCGGCGGGTCAGCCCTGGCCGCAGACGCCAGACTCCCCGTCCTACGAACTTCGCAGTTTTAATCTGCCACTGCCACAGGGGGAGCGCTATCTGCTGGGCATCCAGTGGCGGGGCTGCGGCGAGCTGCGCATCGACTCCCTGACTCTGGCACAATGATTTGTTTTGCTCTCTTTTTTCGAGAATGCTTAACCGCAGTTAATGACAGAGCTAAGGCCCCGTGCTAGAATTGGCATATGAAAATCATCATGCCGATGGCCACCGCTGATTTTGACCCTTCGGAGGCCAGCATTGCCTGGAAGCTGCTGACAAGGGCCGGCGTAGAGGTGCAATTTGCGACTGCTGACGGCAAACCCGGCGCTGGCGACCAGCGCATGCTGGACGGCAACGGACTGGGCGTATGGAAAAAGATTCTGATCGCTCGGCAGGATGCGATCGACGCCTACAATGAAATGGTCGCCTCCCCGGCTTACCTGAAGCCTTTGCTCTACAGCAAGCTGCGTGTAGCTGATTTTGATGGCCTGATGCTGCACGGCGGCCACGCTCCGGGCGTAAAACAATATCTCGAGTCGACGGAGCTGCAATCCTTCGTAGCCAAATTTATCGAAAGCGGCAAGCCGACAGGCGCCATCTGCCACGGCGTGCTGCTGGCGGCGCGCAGCAAGGGCGCCGATGGCCGCTCTGTACTTTACGGACGCAAATGCACCTGCCTGCTTCGCTCCCAGGAAATGGCCGCTTACAACATGACCCGCGCCTGGTTGGGCACGTACTACCGCACCTATCCAGAAACCACTACCCAGGACGAGGTCATGTCCTTTCTTCGAGATCCTTCCGACTTCCAGGAAGGACCCAAGCCGCTCTTTCGCGATTCGGAGACAAAGCTGGGTCGCGGATTCACTGTGCTGGACGGTAATCTACTGACGGCGCGCTGGCCAGGGGATGCTTACAACTATGGCCTGCAATATTTGAAGCTGCTTGGCAAAGAAAGCAAGGCCCCGGCGGCGGCCGCCAAATAGGCGGGCGCAGCTCGCAGGGCGGGGAATCGGTCTTGACGACGCCCCAGTTGCAGCGCGCGATCAGGACGTGGCTACGTCCGCAGCTACATCCGATCCGCAGGTCCAGTTCCAGGATTTGATCGAGGCCATTGGCCGCTTTGCGGAGCTGCCACAGAGTGAGCAGCGCTATCTCTGTCAGCGATTGCGACCGCGCAAAATTGCGGCCGGCGCATTCTACCTGCGTCCCGGCGATTCGCCGCATGAGGTTGCCTTTGTACGTCGCGGCCTGTTTCGACAGTACTACCTGTCGTCCGCCGGCGCCGAGTTCAACAAGACCTTTAGCTGGGAAGGACACTTCATGGCCGCCTATGGGCCAATCATTCGCGGCGAAGCCTGTAATTTTTTGATTCAGGCTCTGGAAGATTCGGAGCTCCTGACACTATCGCTTGGCGAATACGCGGCGCTTTTTTCGCGTCACAGCTGCTGGGAACGCCTGGGGCGACGCGTCGCCGAAACGCTGTATTCCAAAAAAGAAAAGCGGGAGATGGATTTTCTTCTGCTTTCGCCGCGCGAGCGCTACGAGGCCTTTCAGGCCGATCATCCAGGCCTTGAGGGTCGGCTGCATCAATTTCACATCGCATCCTATATTGGCGTTACGCCGGTGGCCCTCAGTCGCATTCGCGGGCGTAGCAAGAGCGAACAAAAAAAAGCCCGGTCGCGATGACCGGGCTTTGGAAGCAACTCTGGAGAAAATTCAGGAACTCACAACGGAGTTATAATGACGTCCTCCAGTCTTTCGTTACTCAGATCGAGAAGCTGTATCCTACGTTTACGAACCAGAGGCCGGTTGGCAGTTTCTGACGCGGAGTATAGGTGTACCCGCCTCCCGTCAACTGAGTCAGCTGCGCCTGGATCGCGCTGTTAATATAGGAATTGATCGGCCCGTTGTTTCTAGCCGGGTCAGCTACCAATCCATCGCCGCGGGTCGAGGTGCCATTCAACCATGCCGCAGATCCGTCATTGTTGCCGGTCGCATTGTCGGTATCGAAAAAGCGAATGTCCGGACGATAAACGTAGTTAAAGCCAACGGTAAAGCCGCTGAAGCTTACGCCAATCGTTCCTGTGACATCCTGCCAGCCCTGCAAACGATTTTGCGCGCCGTAGCCCGCAGCCACCTTATAGGACAGCGAAAGATCATCGGTCATGCTTACGGAAGATCCGTAGGCCAGGTTGTAGTAATTGGCATCATTGAAAGCTTCCGTATCCGTGTAGTAGCTGAAGGTCAGCTCAGTCAGGAAGGGCAGAGCGTAGGTAAAGAATACCTCCGTCGTCTGTGGGAAGGCTGTCTTGGTATCCGGGTTTGGGCCGGTATAATGCACCAAACCAAATCCAAAATTGCCTTCTTTAGTCGACGTGTTGTAGCCAAGCGTCAGGTCGATTTCGTCCGCACGTTCCAGACCGTTCGCTTCCTTGTAGAAACCAGGAACAGCTCCGACACGGCGATCCTGAGAAAGGGCCTGGGCAAGCGTTACCGATTGGTAAGCAGCTACAATCGACGGTGCGTCAACGTTTCCGGTAGTCGTAGCTACGGCCCCGCCAGGAGCGCTCTGGAAACGAAGGTCTGTATCCGTGTCCTTGCGACCGGCGGTTGCAAACGATCCCCAGATATTGAAGAACAATCCCGAAGGTCCATTGAAGGTGATCGTCGGCTGGAAGGCCCACTCACCTGTATTGGCGCCATAGGATTCGCCCTTCTGTTGCGCACGGCCTTGATGCAGGTCCGCTCCGCGGAAGATGTAGTTAGAGACAAAGTTCAGTCCTACGTCCACATTGACGTCCGGCAGGTCTTCTGCAAAGACAGGCGCCGAGGTCAGCGTGAGCATTAGGCTGAACGCTGAGATTTTTTTCAGCATAGAGGTCCTCCGTTGTGCTGATGCATGGTTCAGGATGCAGTTTCCGTGCCAGGCAGGCAAAGGTCTGGCCGATCGATTTTCGCCTGCTCTGTACGCGGTGCACAATAAAAGTGACAGAACCTATCTCATGTTTCCAGCAGTCTGCTTAGAAATGAGGCGCCATCGTGCGAATTATGTCGGCCGGCGGCGTGACTGTTCCGGGAGGGCGCCGCTGACCCCTCTCCGGACGGCCCGAGGACTGGCCTTTTGATTGCATTTGGCATGGCCGCCGCTGATCCGTCGATGCTGAAGCTATGGAGCCAGTGCGCAACAACGTCCGCGATCTTGAGGTCATCGTCGACCAGGAGAAGATCCAGCATCTGCTGAAGAAGTACCTGGCCAACAACACCATGTATGTAAAGGGCGGCGACCCGCCTGCGCCGGTGGTGATTGCCGGCTTTAACGATCTGAATATTCTTTCTGTCGATATGGGCCAGCTAACGCCCGGCAAGGATGAGGAGCTAACGCTCTTTCGTATTCTGGGACGCTACATGCATGTCCAGGGCGTCGTCATCGGCCCCACGGGCCAGGGCAACCTCTACACCATGCAGCTAAAGACCGCAGCCATAGCGCGCATGGAGCGAAGCTCGCAGCGTTTCTTGATCCGACAGGACGAAGCCTGTCTGACCAATTTTCGAGCCTCCAAACATTCCATCGACGCAACGCTTTTCAATATCCCCACCTCGGTGAAGGTCAATTTCTCTACCGTAGAGCAAACGCTCAAGGCGCAGCACGATTTCGTAAAGATCGACGTCTTCAGCGGACGCGGCTCGCTGCTTGACGAGGTGCGCAAGACCGGACGCTCCGCCTTGCTGACGGACACGCGCGAGATAGAGAGCTACAGGGCGCCAGGCGAGGGCTATCTGGATTATCACGATGCGCTGGACGACGCGCTGCGCAAGACCATGGAGGAATACCGGCGCGGCAAGATCATCTCCGAAATCATCGTTCCCGTCATCTACATTACTCACGATTTACAGAGCATCCCGCTGGGCTACATTCGGGTCCAGAGCCGCAGCAAACACTATACAACCGATGATGTACTGCAGCTGCGGGAAATGGCCTTCCAGCTTGTGGACCGTATTCGCGACTCGAATACGGTTTTTATTCAGGAACGCCAGGAACTGATCAATCTCTCCCGCGGCGGTCTGAAGTGCATCATCAACCATCCAGAACTCAGGGAATACCTCGAGCGCCAGAATGGATTTACTTTTGATCTGCTGTTCAAGCTACAGGCGCCGATTACGCTTTACGGCACCATTCGCGGCGCCTACAAGATGCGCGAAAGCGGCGATCTCATCCTGGCCGTACAGATCTCCGGAAGTTCGTCGCGCGGCGGCGAGATCAAACGCTTTGAGGAATACGTCGCCAAGCTTGAAGCCAGACACAAGGAGCAGCTTGCCCGACAGCAATCGGACGGCAAGACGCGCTGACTATTTGCAGCAAGCAGCGGCTGACGGCTACGCCCCGGCGATAAAGTCGCTCTTTTTGAACAACGAAAAGAGTTCCACGCCGGCAATTCGCAAGGCCTCGCGGCCGCCCTCCTCGCGATCCACAATGCAGATTGCGCGCTGGACGAAGAGACCCGCCTGTCGAAAAGCCTCCAGCGCTTTCAATGCAGATCCGGCGGTTGTTACCACGTCATCAATCAACAATACGCTTTTGACCTTTGCCGCTTCGCCCTCAATACGCTGTCCGGTTCCATGCTGTTTGGCTTCCTTGCGCACAATCAGCGGAAAGCAGGTGCGGCCGGCATCATGGTAAGCCAGTGATAGCGCATAGGCGATCGGATCGGCGCCCATGGTCAGTCCGCCAATCGCCTCCGGAGCTTCGCCCGAAAGCGGAATCAGTTCGTCGCGCAGCGCTCGCGCCATCAGGCTGAGGCGACCGGGGTGCATGGTAATTCGCTTACAGTTGAAATAGTGATTGGATAAGATTCCCGAGGCGAGTCGAAAAGGCTCCGCACTGAAGCGGTAGATGTCATTTCGAGCCGCTTCAAGTAGTTGGCGAGTCAATGGATGAGGCATGCTGCGCCTGGATCGCCCTGACCGCAGCCTGCCGCAATCGTTTTTAGAAAGGGGTAGCGGCCCAAAGGCCGCTTCGAGCGCTCAGGCGCCAACCGGCTCCTTGCGCCATCGAGAAACAAGAACTGCGCCAAGCGCCAGCAGCAAGAGCGCCGGACCTAGCCAGGCATTCGCTATTGGCATCACGCCGCTGCCAACCATGAAGAGCAGCAGCCCCGCATCTGCCAGGCCGATGAGCATCAGGTTCAGCCACAATCCCTCTGGCCGGTTACGCCAGTTGAAACGCCAGACAATCCAGATGCACAGCGCTCCCATCCAGAGCAGATTGAAGGCATGAAAGGCGAAGACCTTGCCGATCGCAACGTTTTCGATGCCGCTGGCTTCGGCGCCATCGCTGAGCAATTGAAGGTAGGCGTCAACGCTCGTATTTGCGGCGAGCAACATCGTCAGACCGCCAGCTACATGAAGCAATCCCCAGATCAGGAACAGCAAGGCCGCAATTCGCGCGGCAATGAGACGCTTTGGTTCTTGATTCATGACCTCAGCCCTCCGCCGTGGCGCTGCTGGATGCGCTCTGACGCTTGCTCATTTGTTCTTGCAGCACCGGCAACGAGGCGTCTTCGAGCTCCAGCTGTGGAACCAGGCGCACCTCTACGCTGCCGCCGCGGGCAACAAAGGGACAGGCGGCCGCCAGTTTGGCCGCCGCGTCAAAGTCGACGGCGCGGAGGACAAAAATCCCCGTAACCGCCTCGCGAATCTCCGTGAACGGACCATCCTGCGCGCTCTGTCCGGCGCGCACCAGGCGACCCTCGCCATCTTTGAGGTTGGCGCTGAGCAACAATTCCTGGCGCTGGATCATCGCTGCGTTCCAGCGATCGAATTCGGCCATGATCTGCTGAAAGTCTTCCGGCGTATAGGCGCCAAAATCGATCTTCTCCTGTCGTAAGAGTAACATATAGGTATTCATATTCTGCCTCCCGGGGCCGCAAATCAGCGGTAGCTGACTTCCCGGCGCCTCGCCCTGCAGTCGTTGCGCCGGGGCAATCGGGGACAAGGGCGCCCGATTTTTTTTCAGTCGTTATTCCTTTTTTGGTCGGTCAGAGCCTGGAGACGAGCGGAAACAAAGCGCTGATCGCCGCTGGTCGGCGCATGCCGCGCCGCAGCCTGCCAGGCGGAGCGGGCCCCTCGCGCTTCGCCAGCAGCGGCCAGAAAATCAGCGCGAAGGGCCTCATGAACAAAGCGCCAGCTGCGACCGCCACGGCGCTCATCTGGCGCCAGCTCTCTGAGCGCCAGGAGCGCCGCCTGAGGGCCATGGACATAGCGCACAGCCACGCACCGCGCCAGACGAACGCCAAGCGTATCCTTGATTGTAAGCAATTGATCGTACAGCTCCAGGATTTTATGCCAGTTGGTGTCGGCAAATTTGCCAGCGGCGGCGTGCTCAGCGGCAATGCGCGCTTCCAGATGATAGGCGTCGGGCTGCTCAGCCTTGCTGGAGGCGGCCAGGGCCGCAAATCCAGCGCGCAACATCGACAGATCCCAAAGCGCGCGATCCTGATCCTGGAGGCGGACCGGCTCGCCGGAAGCGGATACGCGCGCCGGAAAGCGGGCCATCTGCAGGAGCATCAGGGCCAGCAGAGCTTGCAGGTTGCCGCGGTGTGCGCCTGGCAAGCGAGCGCTGGCCAATAGCAGGTCCGCCAGTCGAATCGCCTCGAGCGCCAGTTCCGATCGCAGCTGCGCTTCGCCCGCGCTGGCGGCATAGCCCTCGGTAAAGAGCGCGTAGATGGTTTGCAAGGCTGTATCGTAGCGTCGATCGTCTGAGGCGCCATCCGCCCTGCGCAGCAGCGTCGGGTCCTTTGCCGCCAGACGCCGCGCTCGACTCAACATACGCTTGGCCGACTCCGGGGTCATATAGAGCAAACGACTGATTTCGCCAACTTTGAAGCCGCCCAGCGCTTTCAAGGCCAAAGCGATTTGCGCGCTAGCGCTGAGTCGGGGATTGCAGCAGAGCAAAAGAATTTGCGCCTGATCATTTAGATCGGATGCATCGTCGTCATTGAATTCAATTTTGATTTCAGCATCGGTCGGCGCTGGCTCGCGACCGCGATGGCGCGCCTGCGCTCGCAACAGATCGACGGCCGCATTGCGCGCGACAATACAAAGCCAGCCTGCGGGATTCTCCGGCCGGCCGCGCTGTGGCCATTGAAGCAAGGCGCGCTCGAATGCGCTCTACACGGCCTCCTCGCCGATTTGCAAATGACGAAAGCCAATGCGCCGCAGCACAAAGGCCAGAATCTGGCCGTAGCGCTGACGGTGCAGCTGTTCCAGCTGCAGCGAATTCGATTCTTCTGCGCCGCCTCGCTGCTTCAAGGCCAGTCTTGCTTTTCGCTGGCGGCGCGAAACACGCCAGCCTCGATAAACACCTTCAACAGTCGGTGATCGACATGGTGCTCCTTTGCTTCCAGCTGCAGGATATCCAGAGCGCGCTCCGCCGAGAGCGATTTTTTATAGGGTCGGTCTGGCGCAGTGAGCGCATCGTAGATGTCCGAAATGGTCATCATGCGCGTTTGCAGGGCAATCTCGTCGCCGCGCAAGCCCATTGGATAGCCGGTGCCGTCCAGCTTCTCGTGGTGGCCGTGAGCAATATCCGGCACGTGCGCCAGGTCCGTGGTCCACGGAATTTGAATCAGGAAACGATAGGTATGCGATACGTGCGATTCGATTTCCATGCGCTCGCGCTGATCAAGATTTCCGCGGCGCACCGAAAGACTGAGCAGTTCATTCTCTTCCAGGAAGCTCATCTGCTGTCCGCCGGGAATGCGGATGCGCTTGCGAGCTATCTCTTCCAGCCGCTCAAAATTGCTGCTCGCAACCACGGACGGCTCATTGGCAGCGCGAATGGCGGAGAGCATCTCGCGCAACTCCTCCATGCGCTCGCCCATCTCGCTGTCCAGATACATTTCATACTCGCCAAAAGCGCCGGCGCCGTTGGCCTTCAAATACTTCAATTTGCGTTGCAGATAGTGCTTTTCCACCATTTGTTCGATGCTCTGGAAGCGCGTCTCAATCAGTTGCAGTTCGTGGTCGTAGAGTTTCTTGGACTTGACCAGCACCTTTTCGCGCACGCCCACCTTGCCAAAGTCGTGCAGCAGCGAAGCGTATCGTATCTCGCGGATTTGCTCCAGAGAAAACTTGATCGCCGAAAATTCGCCATCACTCAGACGGTCCACGGCTCGCGCCAGACCGGTGGTAAACTCCGCAACACGGAAGCTGTGACCGGAGGTCGTCGGATCGCGCTGCTCAATGGCCGTAACGGCCGCCGTTACAAAGCCTTCGAAGAGATTGTTGATATCCTGAATCAGGATGTTATTCAGCACCGCCACCGCGGCCTGCCCGGCCAGCGACTGTACCAGCTCCACGCTGCGATCATCAAAGGGAACCACCAGATCGCTGTTCAATTCTTCGATGGTCAGCGGCCGCGGAATATTTTTTCGTTTGCGATTGATCAGCTGGATTACGCCAATCGGATTGCCATGATGATCCTTCATTGGGATCACCATCATCGAACGCGTTCGGTAGTTGTGCGTCCGATCAAACTCCACGTTGAAATGAAAGCCTTCGGCGCCAGTCAGCTCATAGACGTCGGCGATCATCAGCGGCTGCCCGCTCAGGGCAACGTGACCTGCGATTGAATTGGAGTCGATGGGCAGCAGGAACTCGTTTGCATTCAGCGCCAGTGCGCTTTTCTTGAACCGCAAATGCGTTGCCTTTGATCCGGGCTTGCCGCGCTCGACAATGTAGATGGAGCCGCCATCGGCCGAAGCCAGTTGACGGGCATGATGCAGGATCAAATCGATCAATCGATCGAAATCGCGCTCGGTACTCAGCGCCTGACCGACATCGGTCAGACGACGCATCTCCTGAGAGGAGAGCGCCAGGCGCGATTGCAGCTGCAGCTTTTCATAGCGCGTGCGCAGCGCCGCAAAGCTGTTCTCCACCAGCATGTCGATGGTTTCACGCGGCAGCCCGGGCGGAGCGGCCAGCTGCACATATTCTTCCGGCAGCGGCGCAAAGTCAGCGCGCGAGCGAGGCGCTTGACAGAGCAGGATCAGTTTGAGATCCACCTCCGGTCGGCTGCGAATCCAGTCCCAGAGCTGTTCGGCGCGTTGCTGGAAGGCGCTCTCGCTGAGCACCGCCACCGCCAGAAACATGCCCTGGTCGCTGTCCAGAGCGCCAGCCATGGCATCGTCCAGGGGCAAACAGAGGCGGCCATTGCTGGGCGGAGGCGGATAGGCATCCGCCAGATAGAGCAATGCCTCGCGGGCGGCTGATTTTGGGGCTGTTTCGGTGAGCATAGAGCGAGGATTCTGGCCGATGATTAAAGGTATACAGCTACGCCGCAAGTGAGCAGGCCTTCCTGACGCGCGGCAAGTTTTTTCCGGTGAGCCATGGGACGCAGCTTCTTTGATCTTGAACAGAATATCCGGCTGAAGGTGGAGGCCTCCGACGAGGTGGCCCTGCAGGCGACGCGCGTAAATCAGATCACCGAGCGCTATGTGCTGCAGACCCTGCGCCTGGTGCTGGAGAAGTGCGGGCGCGCCGATTTGATCGATATGGCCTACACCATCATAAAGGAGCTGGCCATCAACGGCGTCAAAGCCAACCAGAAGCGGCTTTTCTTTGAAGAGGTTGGCCTCGATATTCGCTCCCCGGACGACTACGCCCAGGGCTTACACCGCTTCCGCAACGAGTTCTCCGAGGCAATGAACGAGCGCTTTGGACGTCTGGCCGTCGAGCGCGGCGTCTACGTGCTGGTGCTGATCAACTACGATGACAGCGGCATGTGCGTGGAGGTCGTCAACAACACCCCGATTCTACCCTTCGAGGAGCAGCGTTTGCGCGAAAAGATGCGCAAGGGCATGGGCTATAACGATATTGCCGAGTTCTACATGGACAACATGGACAATACCGAGGGCGCCGGTCTTGGCATTGCACTGATTATCATTCTGCTGAAGGGGGCGAACATCGACCCCGCACTCTTCCGTATCTTTACGCTTCCTGACCGTACCGTGGCGCGCCTCGAGCTGCCCTTCAACGATGCTTACGTCTCCAAACGGCAACGACTGGCCGAAGCTGGCGGTTGAACCGCTCTGGCGGAGGATCGCGACCGGAATTCCTGGCTCGACGCCTGGAAAAGCGACGTCGGGCGCCGCCAATTCCGGCGTCGCAGACTTGACAGAAGCTCCGCTTTGCCAGTTATTGTAAACCATCCGGGCCGTTGCGAGTCATAATATCAGGCGGGGCTTTTCCTCGCCGGAGTAGCCGGAGAGGCGCGATGTTCATTTCCCTCTGCAAAGCCAAGATCCATCGAGCTACCATCACGCAAGCAGAGCTGCATTACCCGGGCAGCCTGACGGTGGATGAAGACCTGCTGGAAGCGGCCGGCATCTTGCCCTACGAGCACGTACACGTGGTGAACGTAAACAATGGCGCGCGCCTTGAGACCTATACGATTCGCGGCGAACGCGGCAGCGGCGTGATCTGTTTGAACGGCGCCGCCGCCCGACTGGGACATGCCGGCGATTTGATTATCATCATCACCTACGGCTTTTTCAAGCCGGAAGATGTGCCGCCAAACTACGAGCCGCGCGTGGTTCATGTTGACGCTTCTAACCGCATCCTGCGCGTCAGCGAGGGCGAACGGGTGCCGGTCTGAATCAGCCGGCGGCGCCGTAGGAGAAGCCAGCGTCCGCCAACAGCCTGTTCAAATAGCTTTCACAATCTGCGCTTCCCTCCTCTGGCGCCCACGGCGCAAATTCTTTATCGTCACTGGCGCGGTAGGGTCCGGGCTTTACCTCAAAGCAAACCGCCGTCTCGCTCAGCACAACCAGGCAATGCCAGACGCCGGGTTGAATATCGATGCCAATTGCCGTACACGAAGCGGTCGAACCAAGCTGATGTGCGGCGCTGACTGCTCCCTGATCATCGAAAATAAAAAAAGCCGCCGTTCCAGATAGAATCAGAAAGGATTCCGTTTTCGGCGGACGCAAATGGCGGTGCGGAGTAATGTAGGTTCCGCGCAGCATCACATTGAGAAAACGGTGCGGATTTTCTTCCATCGCCTGATGGAAATTGAAGTTGGTCCGCCGTCGGGGCGCCTGCTGGGCGCGCTGCAGCGTCGCCTGAATCAGACTTTGATTGATTAACAGCACATCTGGGCGGGATTCGGCGGCCATGGCGCCAGTGGGAGGTCGCCCGTCGCACAGTCGAACCATTCTGGCACAGTCGCCCGCAGCGCGCTTTACAGGCCGCGTTGCTCCAGATCTCTGACCGGGTGGCCGAGCCGACCCTATTGCTGGAGGAGCTGAGCCCCTACGGGACGCGAGCAGCGACGCTCGAAGATGATGGGCGCTCCATTTACCTCTATTTGAGTCCGGTCGACGACTATCCGGGACAGACGCGCGCCGTCTGGGTGCGCAATCTATTGCCGGGCCCGGCAGAGACGGACAGCGCCGCCATGCGCGAGGGTCGCGCCCCGTTGCTGCGCAGCGATGCCGTCAATCATCCCGAGGGACGCGATGGACTGCGCGGCGAAGACTGCGATCTGGTCTGGTTCCAGGAGGGCAGCGGCGTTTCGCTCTACTTTCAAGGCGAGCCTCTGGCAATCTTGCCGCCGTGGTCCGGCGCCGACGGTCTCCAGGGCTACGCCCGCGACTGCCTTATTGCCGATGCCGGAACCCTGCCCTTTCCGCCCGGAGACTCATCCTTCTTTGAGCGCCTTGAAGAAAATCTGCGCTTCTGGACGGAGCGCAGCAAGCCCGAGCACTGGGCTGCGTACCGCGATCGATTGCTTGCCAACTACGAAACAGTCTATGGCAAACACCGCGCTTACTACGCTTTACAGGACAGGCGCTATCCGCCGATCGGCATTGCCGAATTTGCGTATCTGGAGGACGGCGCAATCTATGCTACGGTTGGCATGTCCTACCAGCATATGCCGGGAGTAGAGCGGCAGACGCATGATGTAGAACGCTATCTGCGCAGCGAGTTGATTTGCCCGGTGCGTCTGCCCTTCAGCAGTACGCCTGGCCTGGTCGGTCGCATGGCGGTATATCCCTGGATAGGCGATACCTGGATTGGACCGGGTCATACTTTTGAGTCGGGCATGCGCAGCGGCGAGGCTGACTTTGCTTTCACCGATGACTTCGACTTGCTTGCTGTGCGGCGGCCGGCGGAGCTGATTGTTGACGAGCGCTACCTTGTGCACTGGACACTGGGCGTTCCCATTTCCAGCGAATACCTGGCGGCGGCGCGCACCCGCGGACCGGACCATGCCATCCGCAAGTACTATGGACTTTGAAACAAATCTTCGCGCCGGCCGTTGCGATCGAGAGCCAGCTCGACAAACGCTTCCAGAGTCATCAGACGATCGCGGTCTTCTTCTTTGAAAAAGCGGTGGTAAGGCTGCGGCGATACCAGCTGCACTCCCGCCGCAGACATCTGCTCCAGCTGTGCGCTGCTCAGACCCTGTTGCAAGGTACACAGGTGTTTGGTCGCGACGCGCTTGGCTTCCTCCAGCACCTGGCGCCAGCGGTCCTTGCAGGTGGTCTTGGCGGCCAGTACAAGCAAGCGCGCCGCCGGAAATTCCGGATTGTTGTACTGCTCCTGGCCAGGGAAGATGAAGTCCGGCCGATTGGACTGTTCGGTGCTTGCCTCCACGCTGTAGCGCAGATGCCGTCCCTGGAAAATAAAGTGCAGATGATTTTCCAGCGAGCGACCGGCTCTGCTCTTGCGACGATTGTTGATTTCGGATGTGGCCGCCAACAACTCCTCCAGATTGCGAAAGCCGCGCTGCAAATAGGGCGCGTAGGCCGAGCGTTCTACGCACTGAAACAGAGCGTATTCGATGCGCACCAGCCAGAGCAACATTTCGTCGGCGCTATGCCGGGCTTCGCCGTGCAGCCGCTGGTAAACCTGCTGGGCGCGCCGCGATATTTCATTGGTCTCCGGAAAGGCGCCGGCCAGTTGTGCTGCATACTCTTCGCCCCAGGGCCGCAGGCGTTCGTCGAGATCAAAGCGAAAGAGTCTGCCGGTATCCTCTGGCGTAATGCCCAGGAACTGCAGCGCCGCCTCTATCTGCTCATCCTGGTCAAGCAGACGCGCCTGCAGGCCGCGCCTTGGATGGTCCGCCAGCAGCAACAACGCGCCGAGGTAACGTTCTTCCTGGCCGCGAAAAACTGGAGTGATGCGCGTCAGCCGGTATTCCTTCTTACTCTGTCCGTACCATTTGAATGCGCTGGGCGTGCTCAGCTCCGGGCCCCATTCAATGCTGGCCACACGCTCCTGGTTTTCTCCGGCAGCGCCCGGCTGTTCAAAAAAAAGCGGCCAGCTTTCGCGCGGCAGATAGATGCCGTCCTGATGCGATCCAGTCAGTCCAAGGTCATTGGCCGAAAGAAACTTCAGTAGCAAGCTTTCGGATTCCGCAATCAGCCGCAGGAGGTCGGCCAGCGGGGGCGGTGCGTCAAATAACAGCGGCTGCATCAGCGCAAGTTGGGCGGCGGAAAGACAAAGTTGATGCCAAAAATGTCGCCGTAACGCAGCACCTCCGGCGGCGGCGGTCCAAAATTTCTGCCGCGCAGACTGTCGATACAGGCCTGATCCACGCGCACTTGATGCAAACTGGAAAGTACGCGCACATCGGTGACATTACCCTGGGAGTCCATGCGGAACTGCACGGCAACGACCTGCGGTTTGATCGGCTGATTCAATACATATCCGGCGCGATCATAGTAGATGTAGTTCTGCCCCGGCGGCGAAAAATTTTCGCGAATCTGTCGCAGCATATCCTGAAAGTAGCGAAAGCCGGCCAGTTCCTGCCGCGGAATGGAGAGCAGCGAGCTGCCGTCAAAGCGCATCAGGAAATCCTGACGGAAGCGATAGTTTGCCGGGATGCGCAACTCCTGGGGCTGCGGTCCGGGCGCGTTACGACCCGAACCCTGATTGGCGCTGGTCAACGCCGCTTCTGATTCGCCTGGTTCTTGCTGACTGGCGCCGCCGATGGCGCCGCTGCTGCCTCCAGCTTGCGGTTGCGTCAGCTCGTCAAATCGAGAGAGGGTGTGAAAGCCGGCCAGCGCTGTGATTCCGCCTGTTCCTTGCGCGCTGACGTCGGAGAGGGCGCGAATCTGCTGGCTTTCAACCGGCGGACGATAGGCCTGTTCCACCAGCACCGGATAAATTTGATTCTGGCGCTCCTGCTGCAGCTGACGGGCAAGCTCCGGCGTGAAGGCCGACAGAAAGGAAAGGTTCTCTTCGGCGTAGACATGCGCCAGGAAAAGACAGATCAGAAACAATACCGGCGCCGCTGCCGCCGTCAGTCGACGGTCATCGTCGCCGGGATGAAGACGTCGATCGCTGCTGGGACGCCGGAACCAATCAGAAGGGAAGACGTTCATCGCCCTCCGCTGCGGCGTTCTGGGCCGCAATGCCAAGATGCTGATAGGCCATCCTCGTGGCCACGCGACCTTGTGGCGTTTTTTCCATCAATCCCAGGCGCAGCATATAGGGCTCGTGGTCCTCTTCCAGCGTACGTTCCTCCTCGTCGACCAGCGCTGCCAGGGTGCGCAGACCAACCGGCCCGCCGCGATAGCGACCTATCAACAAGGATAGCAGTCGACGGTCCAGTTCGACCAGTCCCAATTCATCAATCCCCAGGGCATCGAGGCGCGCCGCTGCAAACTGAGTATCGATGAGTTCCTGCGCTTCCACTGTAGCATAGTCGCGCAAGCGGCGCAGCAGCCGATTGGCCACCCGCGGAGTCATCCGCGCTCGAGCCGCCAGGGCCAGAGCCGCCCCCTCGCTCAGCTTCATTCGCAGGATGGCGGCGCTGCGCTGAACAATCCGGGCCAGATCCTCCGCAGCGTAGAAGTCGAGGCGCAGTTCCAGCCCAAAGCGCGTCTTGAGCGGCGAGGAAAGCAAGCCGGCGCGCGTTGTGGCGCCAATCAGGGTGAAGGGCTGCAGCTTCAGTTTGACGCTCTGGGCGGCCGCGCCCTCGCCCAGGATAAAGTCGATAGCCCGATCCTCCATTGCCTGGTAGAGGATTTCTTCACAGACCGGACTGAGTCGATGTATCTCATCCAGAAAAAGGATATCGCCCTTCTCCAGCAGCGTCAGCAATCGCGCCAGATCGCCGGGGCGCGTAATCGCCGGCGCCGTGGTGCTTTGCAGACGCCCGCCCATTTCCGCCGCCACTATCGCCGCCAGCGTGGTTTTGCCAAGACCAGGCGGACCGCTGAACAAGGTATGATCCAGAACCTCGCCGCGGGTGCGCGCCGCGATCATGGCCACCGACAGTTTTTCTTTCAGGTCGCTCTGGCCGATGAAATCTGCCAGCCGCGGCGGCCGCAGCGCGCGATCATCTTCGCCGCCCTCGGCGACGACGCTCTTGACCAGGCCCTCGCCGCGCAGCGTCATGACTCAGAATGGCAGGGTCGTCTTCTTGATCTGCTCAAAAACGCGTTCCGGAGAAATATATTCCACGCAGCTGTGATAGCCGCAGGACTGGCAGGCGTTGATACACTCCTCTACGGTGGGCGCCACGTGTCGTTCAAAGGAGTGCGAAAGGCGAATCAGATAAGAGCTGAGCGGCGAGTTCTCCGAAGAGAGACGCTGCAAGGCGCGCTCAAAGAAGCTGCGGCCATCCTTCTGCAAAAATTCTGGCCGTTCCTCGGGCGCTGAGTTGCTGTGCAGACCGGCCGGCCGCACCAGGCCGGGATGATCGCGGTGCGACTTCATGTCGTGCAGTATGACCACCGGCCGTCCAAGCATCGCCGCCAGGACGCTTTCCGGCCCGGCCGCGCAGACAACAAGGGCCGCATTGGCAATGCCCAGCGCACGATCCATGGGTCGTGCAGCATCGATGATTTCCGCTTCTGGACAGCGGCTGCGTAAGTAGGCCAGATCCTGAGCGCGCTTCATGCGCACCTCATCGCTGGCCTCCTGCGGCAGTGTTGGCGCCGGGAATACAGCCTTCAAGCCAAGAGTGGCGCACATGCGCGCCAGTCGCGCCGCATGTCCTGCTGGCCACGCGCCGGTAAGGTCGTGTTCCTCAAAAATCGAAATCCAGATCTGCGCCGAAGGCGCCGCCGCCTGCGGCAATTGCAGACGAAGATCAACAAGTTCTGGAAAAAGATCCAGACCGCGGCGTTGCAATTTCTCCAGGTCTGAGCTCAGGTGCAGGCGATGGGTGCGCAAGAAGGCCGAAAGCAGACGACTGCGCGAACCGCCAATGCGCAAACGAGCGCCGCTGAATGCCGATGCAAGATGCAAGCGAAGATTGCGATCGGGCAGATAGATCGCCTGCGGACGATAAGCGCGGATCTGCGCTCCTGCACGCTCTTCATCAATCGCCTCCACTTCGTCAAACAGAGCAAAGCTTTGCAACAATTCGACGTTCTGCGGATGAACCAGCGCTGCTGTATGACACTGCGCCTGTCGCTGGCGCATCAGGTAAGCAGTGTAGACGATCTCCAGAATTGCGGCAAGATCGACAGCATCAGGCGCGACGGCCAGGAAACGCCAGCTCCGGGAGACCGGCTGCTGATTAGCCGCCGTGGCTTCCACCGCGGTCTGTGTTGCCGCAGGCAAGGCGGCAAGCGGGACGTCCTCCGTCGCAATTCTGGCAGGCGCCAGAGCGCTGTTCTTGCTTGCCGGCGGGCTCATCGCACCTCGCTTGTTGGGCGCAGGGCTTTGGCCGCCGCGCGCCGCACAGAGCGCATTCTGCCGAAGCGCGGCGGGCGTACCGCGACCTGTAAACACTTTTTCCGACGCGGCGTCCGTTAGACCGGCTGTATGAATCGCGGCTGCAGCAACGCTCCATGCGTCTGCAGGCGCTGGCGGAGGTCGGGAATCTCCCGATCAATCAAAATAGCCAGGCCCGCCGCCTCCAGCATTTCGGCATCGCCGCGCGAATCGCCGACGGCCAGATCAGGCGTCGCTCCGGCCTTTTCCAGCAAGCACTCAACCTTGCCCTGCTGGATGGGATAGGGCTCCAGAATTTCTGGACGCAGCTCGCCCGCGCTCTCGTAAAGCCGCATCCCCAGAACATCAGCGGCGCGAAGACCCCAGTCCTCAACCACCGCGCTGATTACCAGCTCCGGCGAAGCAGTGACCACGCGCACCTGCCATTTTTTTTCCAGCAACACTGCAATCAGCGCGCGCAGTTCTTCGATTACGCGCAGACCCTGCGGAATCCTGAGCTCCGGGCCGATGCGCGCCTGATTCAGCTCGCGCATACATTCACTCTCAAAGACATAGCGAGCAATGCGCTGCAATTCCTCGACCGGCATGAAGCTGAAGAAAATACGCGACCAACGATAGGCCGCGGCCATTCCTTCGCTGTGGTAAATCCGATCGTACAATTGCAAACAGAGAGCGGCAAAGGAAAGCAGCGCGTCGGTATCTTCGGCAAAGCTATCGCGGATTAGCGCCCAGGCGCTTTGTGCAGCGGCAACGTCAGCGTGTTCAACCGATGCTGGCGATTGAAATATTTTCCAGAACTCTTCGCGGTCGCCGGCGACGAGACCCTGGAAAAGTATGTAGTACATACAGGCTTCGCCCAGATCATTGTGAATCAAGGTGTTGTCGAAGTCAAAGGCGGCCAGCCCGGGGGGGCCCTGCAGTCGCTGCAGCAGCGCTTCGCGCACCTCGGGGGCCCAGCGGCCAGTCAACATCGACGTCTGAATCAATTGCCCAGTCGCGATTCGCTGGCGGCGCCGCCGGCGTCCGCTGCGCCTTCCACTTCGTTGTCCAACGGCGATTCCTCGCGCAGCACCAGAGCAGGCTGCGTGAACCCAAATTGCAGGAAGTCCTCCGGGTTCATGGCCACGCCCAGGAAACGGACTTCAAAGTGCACGTGCGGACCGGTGGAGCGGCCGGTACTGCCGGAGAGTGCAATCGCCTGCCCGCGCTTGACGCGCTCGCCGACCCTTGCCAGCAAACGGTTGTTGTGCCCATACCAGGTAACCAGATCGTTATCGTGCTGAATGGCAATGGCCTGGCCAAGAGCGCCGTACCAGCCGCTGTCGACGACCACTCCGTCCGCCGCCGCCACGACAACGGTGTTTGGCGCGCAGCCCATGTCCAGACCGGTATGCATGCCGCCGCGACGGTTTCCGTAGCGCGAGGTGTAGTGCGGCTCTTCCACCGGCCACAGAAACTTGCGCCGATCGATTTCGACTTCGCGACGTCCGCGGCCCTCGGAAACCAGGCGGTCATACATTTCCAGGCTCATTGGTGCAAAGACCAGCGGGCCGCTTAGATTCCCGCCGTTGACCTCGCGGATCTCGTCTACGCTGACGCCGTAGCGCCGGGCGATGGCCGAAAGCGCCTCTCCGCCAGGAGCAATCCACTGCCCCAGGCGTCCGCGATAGCTCTGGATCGAGCCGTTATCCACGTAGACCTTCAGCAGATTGGGTTGGCCGAAGCTCTCCGGATCGCTGCCGTCGCGAGCATTGGCCAGAATTGCGCCAGGGGAGAGGTATGGCAGGCCAACAAGGGCGGCTACCAGGATGGCGATTCGAAGTTTGGCGCTGAGGGTCATGTTCCTGTCCGGGGCGGCGGCATTGGCCGGGGCGACGCAACTTTGTAAAAAAAAGTTCGAAACCTGTGAGAAAATAGTCGGTTTCCCCGTCATGAAATCCTGTGACAATCGCTTTTTCTGGCAATCCCCGGGACCAAAGGGCATGAAATTGTTGGGCAGGGCTCGATTCTGGCCGCTCCTTGTAGCGCTTTTTGGCCTGTTGAGCTGCAACAGTCATTCCATGGCCCAGGAGGAGCTTCATCTGCTGTCCCGGCGCTCAGCCGCAGCCGCCGGCGTGGACGAGATATCGCCAGTAGAATTGGCAAGTCTGCTGGCGGCAGCTCCTGATCGGGTGCTGCTGCTCGATGCACGGACGGTGCAGGAACAGAGCGTCTCGCGGCTTGCGGGCGCCATCGCCGTCGATCCCGAGGCCGCGGCGGCATCGATTGCCGAGCTGCGTCGCTTTATTGGGGCGCCGGACACGCTGCGGCGAAGCGTTGTCGTCTACTGTGCAGCGGGCGCCCGGTCCGCTCGCCTCGCCGGCCAAATCAAGGCCTACCTGCCGACCAATGCTAACATCGTTGCCCTGAACCTGCAGGGCGGACTCTTTGCCTGGGCCGCCGCCGGACTTCCGCTGGTCGATGACGCCGGCAAAGCTACGCGACGCGTGCATGGCTACTCGCCGCAATGGTCGCGACTGGCGCTTCCGCCAGCCGAGGTGACCCTTGAACCTGTCATCCACTGAAACGGGCGCCGCCAGGCTGCCCATTCAAGAGGAAAGAATCTACCTGAACCATTGCGGCATAGCCCCGCTTTTTCCGGGCGCCATGCAGGCGGCGCAGCAGTGGGATGAAACGCACATGCGCTACGGCGCGGAGGTCTTTCGTCGTCTGGGCGATCCGATCGCCGCCTTTCATCGCAGCGCAGCGGCGCTGCTTGAGACGGACAGCGCCAATCTTTCCTTTTTGCGCAACACGGCCGAAGGGCTTTCGATGATTGCCAATGGTCTGCGCTTGCAAGGCGGGGATCGAATTCTCAGCTACGTCCACGAATATCCCTCGAATCACTATCCGTGGCGCTTGATTGAATCGCGCGGCGCAAAACTGGATCTGCTACGCGACGTCGATGGCGGCAGCGGACTTGCGGCCGGGTTGCCGCGCGCCTTCGCCATCGAAGATCTGCGTCGGGAGCTGGGCGCTGGCGGCGTGCGCGCTGTGGCCATCAGCCATGTCCAGTTTGCCAGCGGCTTTTGTGCAGACCTGGCCGCCATCGGCGCGCTATGCAAAGAGTACGGCGCGTGGTTGATTGTCGACGCCGCCCAGAGCCTGGGGGCCATTCCTGTGCGTCCCGAAGCCTGGAACATTGATGCTGTGGCCGCCTCCGGTTGGAAATGGCTGATGGGACCTATTGGAACCGGTCTGCTCTATACCAGCGCCAGACTGCGCGCCGAACTCGGTTGCACAATGGCCGGCGCCGATCTAATGGAGCAGGGCGAAGATTACCTGAACCACAGCTGGCGGCCGCACAGCGATGGAAAATTTTTTGAATACAGTACCGGCAGCATGTCGCAGGCGGCGGCCCTGAACGCCGTCCTCGAACAATTGCACCTGCCGACAGGCGTTCAGACTGCAGCGCGGCGCAACCGAGAGCTGCGCCAACGTTTGATCGACAATCTGAATCCAGCCTACTTTAGCCGCGTCGCCTTTGATGCGCCGGAAAGCCCCATTCAATCGTGGCGTGTAGAACGCGCCGAGGAACTGGCGCGATCTGCCGCTGAACGCGGCGTTGTGGTAACGGTGCGCGGCGGCTACCTGCGCACCGCGCCGCACTTCTATATGAACGAAAATGAAATGGATCGCGCTGCCGCGCTGTTGAATGAAGCGGCAGCCGCTCTTTGAGCGGATCGACCGTAGATCCCTATCATCGTCGCCGCGGCCCTGGCAAGGTCGGCGGCAGAAGCAGCGCCCGATGCTGCACCAGAGGAAAACTGCGCTCAAAGAAGAAGGCCCGCGTATTGCTGTAGTCTTCAAGCATCTGGACAATGGCTGACTGGTTGCGTGAGCGAGCCAGATCCTGTGCTGTAAAACCCTGTACTTTGAGCAAAGCGTTGGCATGCAAGTCGATCAGTGTTTGCACGGCGGCCTGGCGACCGTAGTAAGCGGCAAAATGGAGCGCTGACCATCCCTGGTAGAGACTGTCCACGCTGGCCCCGGCTGCTACCGCGGAGCGAATGCCTGTGGTATCGCCGCTGCGAGCGGCGCTCACCAGCTTCAAAATGAGCTGCGGGTCGGGCGACGCCGGCTGCGGCGCAGGCTCGTCGCCGCTCTCTTGCTCTGCGGCCAATGCGCTCAGCTCCGCGCCGCTCAGCGGACGATTGAAAATCAGGACATTGTCGGCGTATCCGTGCAACGTTCCGCCGTAAGAAAAATTGGAAAACTCCAGGCCAAGGCTTCCGCCGTGGAAAGTGGCGCCCGGCTCGTAGCGAAGGAGTTCGCCAAGCATTCGATCATCAAGGACGATATCGCGAATGCGTCGGCCGTCAAAAACCAGGCGCATGCGCTTTGCGACTGGATCGAAGGCGAGACTCAGGTTGTGCCAGATATTGATTCTGGGATCGACGTCGCTCAGTTCGTAGAGCCAGGGGCCGATGCTTCCCTCCTCGCCTTTTTCGTAGCTTGGATCCAGATCGAGCAGCAGGCGCCCGCGCCAGATGCGTATATCGAAAAGCCCGTGGCCCAGCGCAACCAGGTGGCCGCGTCCCTGATCGTGCGAAAGTTGACGGAAATTGAAACTCAAGGAGAAGCCGTTTTTGTAAGGCTCTTCCTCCGTGCGGCGATAAAGAAAGTAGGCCGTGGTGCTGGCATTGTACTTACCATCTAAATAGATGGCGCCGTTGCTGAGGCGCGCTGAATCGCGCAGTACGAAATCGGTCTGCTGGCCGGTGCGATCCTTCAGGTCTTCGAAGGTAAAGTAGGCGATTCGACCGCGCTGCAGATCTACGGCGCCGCTCTGGTCCGGCGCCGGATCGACGAAATCGACGGACGGCGGACGATACGCTCCGCGGTAGGGAATGCCATTGCTTTCCAGGGCGTGGATCATCCAGCGTCGCACATCGGCTACGCCATTGTTGTGCGCTTCCGGCGGCCGCCCCGGATAGCCCATCTGCGAGGTACTGACGACATGTCCATCCTTGATCAACAGGATTGTTCCAAGTGTAACGCCATCTTCGCCATTCTGGATGTTATTGTTTCGATAGAGCGCATAGATCTGACTGTGGATCGTTTGTACGGAATTGTAGTCGATTATGCCAAGCTGTACGCCCTGCACATCCGAGTTTGCGTTCACAAACATCCGGCCCATGTATGAGCCGATATCGCAGCCCAGGGAAAGGATGGCCAGCACCGGCCGTTGCCTGGAAAGCTGCTCAAAGTTTTGATCCGTGACTGCCACGCCTTGAGCGGCAAGCGGTCCGGCAGCTATCAGACAGCCCGCGGCGATGCATGCAGCAGAGAGCAATTTTTGAAGATGCATGACAGGATCCTCGCCTGAGCACGAATTCCGTCAAACCTTTGACTGCGGACCAGGCAGAGCGCAGCGTCCTGCGCATCAACTTTTGATCGGTCTTCGCAAGTCCAGTTAGGGAAGCAGTAATCCGTGCACCAGGCGCGGGCGAGTCTGTACTCCGTTGCGGCGCACTTCAAAATGAAGATGCGGTCCCGTGGCGCGTCCGGTTGCGCCAACCTCGCCGAGCACCGCTCCAGCGCGCAAGCGTTGACCCACTGCAACCCGAATTCGCGACAGGTGTCCGTAATAGCTTTGATAGCCAAATTGATGCTCGAGGACCACCAGCAGCCCGTAGCCGGCCGCCTCGCCAGCGCGTAGCACACGACCCTCGCGACTGGCCAGCACTGGCGTTCCGATTGGCGCGGCGAGATCGACGCCGCCATGAAAGGTGCGTCGATGTGAAAAGGGATCAAGGCGCATGCCGAATCCGCTGGCCAGGCGCGCCCCGCTCAGCGGCGGCAAGAAGCCATCGCCGCGAAAATAGCTCAATTCAGCCGGGTCATACCTCCGCCCGGGAAGAAAATAGCGCTGGGCAACATCGACCAGTTGATCCTCCTGCAAACGATAGCGGCGCGCCAGTTCCTTGCGGTCGCCGCTCAAAAACAAGCCGCGAGCATTTGGAATCAAGAGTTCGTCGCCCGGTCCCACAGCATTGGGATTTACGATATCATTCAAACTGGCCAGCGTATCGGGATCTTGCGATAGTCGCGCCATGACGCGATAGAAGTTGTCGCCTTCGCGCAGACGATAACGACGAAAGCGCAGCGGCCGCTCCAGACGTCCGGAGCGTGAAACAGCGCGCAGGTTGGCGGCAATTTCTTCGCGGAGCAAGCCCAGCTCAGGCTCATCTGCTCTCAGCGTGCGCAATCGATTGCTGGCAGCTCGCTCCGGGAGGCTGCCTGGCCGAGGCTCAGTCATTTCGGCCCTGGTTCGACCCGGCAGGAGCAGCAATATCGCAATCAGGCTGCAGGCAGGGAATCGAACATTCATGGCGTCGGGGACGCAACCAGGTGCGCTGGCATCATCTTCGACCGGCGCGGCTCGAAATTGACTTCTTTTGGCACGGCACAAGGAGGATCTGACCTGTGGCGCGCGGCACAGAAATAGGCAGGTCGCTGCTCTATGTAGCGCTGACCTGGATGTTCAGTCAGCTGGTCTATATGGCGCTGCGCTCGCTTTGGCTCAGCGAGGAGAGCCTGCCCTCCTTCTGGCTGGAACGCCTCTACTACCTGATCAGCATGCCGCTTTGCGGCGCATTGCTGCTACACTCTCTGCATGCCATCGGCGAGCCGGCGTCGCTCAGCCTGAAGGATCTGGGCTCGCGCTTTCCAGATAGGGCCGAATGGCAAAAGTCCGCTCTCTGGCGACAGGCGATGGCGGCGCTGGCTGCTGCCCTGGCATTGAGCGCGTTGATTTTCTTCGAAGCCTACATACGCCGGCATTTTGGCTGGCAGCCATCTACGGCTGCGGCCAATCGCCTGCGAGATCTGGCACAATCCGGCGTCGGTGCGCTGCATTCGATCTTGCTGGCAGGCATTCTGATCACGCCGCTTCTAGAAGAAGTATTCTATCGGCTGCTGCTGCAGCGTTCCCTGCAGGCAAGCATTGGCGCCTGGTCCATCCTGCTGCCGGCTGGATTGTTTGCGCTTGCACATCCCGCCGCCGTGTGGCCGGAACTGCTCGGCGCCGGCCTCTGCTTTGGCTTTTTGTTCTGGCGGTACGGCCCGGCGGCAACAATCTTGGCGCACGCCCTCTACAATGCCTTGGTTCTCATAGGCGAATTCTGGGGCGGCGCGCTCCTTCGATGAATGTTTTTCGCTCAATTCCCGGTCAGATTGCAGTTCTCCTGATGCTCTTCGCCAGCAATGCTCTGCTGGCCCAAAGTTTTCGCGCCTTCGATCTGCCCGGCAGCGCCGAGCAGGCGCAGACCGGCGTCCGCGCCGCATTGCAGAAGATCGATCCGGAAGGTTCACAGGACGAAGCGGAGAGCCTGGGCTTTGCCTGGCGTATCAGCGACCGCTGGAATTCTCCTTTCGCTTACAACATCTTTGCCGGTTCGATTACCGCGCGCAATAGCCGGGGCGTGTTGCGAATCGAAGGTCCAATTGGCAATGTGCTTACGCTCAGTCGAGTCATGGAACTGGAAGGAGTACTGGCCCCAGGCTCTACCGCGGCGGTGCGCGGCGATCCGCAGAAGCCTGGCGAGAAGTCGCATGTAGTGTCGCAAGGTTTGAACTTTGTGGCGCCCTGGCTGGGGACGCTTTACAATTCCTATGATTCGCCGCTGCTAACTCGCGGCCAGACCTGGTTGCGATTTTTTGGCTATTTTTTTCTCGACGCATTTCTGGTTGCGGCCGGGGGCACGAGGCTTTTTTCAGAGCGCTTCGATTCGCGCGCGAACGGCGGGGCCATCGCCGTCGCCCTGCTCTTCCCGCGCGTAGTCCACGGAATCTCCAGCGCCAATCTAGTTCGCGGAAACAATCGGCTCTACGAATTGGGCTACACCTTCTATCTGGAGTGAAGCAAGGATTGCATGACACTGCGTCGGGCTTTGGTCATCAGCCTCCTGGTGCATCTTGGAGCGACGGCGGCGGCCTTCTGGACGCAAGATCGTCGCAGTATTCCGCTGCTGCCAGGCGAAAGCTTTCGCTTGCAGCTGAGCTCTACCGTCGCCGGCGTACAGTCGACACATTCCTCCCAGGCATCCAGCCGCAGCTCCGGGGCGCATAGCCGGGAGCTGAGCGATCAATTGCTCAACATTGAATATCCGGAAGTGGCCCGTCGCATGGGTCTGGAAGGCGAGGCCCTGGTGGAACTGCAAATTGATGAAGCCGGCAGCGTCGCCAACGTTCAGCTGCTGCAGAGCAGCGGTGCGCCAATGCTGGATCGGGCGGCGCTGGCCGGCGTCCGACAATGGCGCTTCTCAAGCGGACATGCCGAGACGCTGCGCACCCCGATTCGTTTTCGGCTAACAGGTCCGCCGTGAAGCAACGCACCCCTGAGGGCATTTCCCGATCCGCGCCGCTGCTGCACATCTACTACGAAGACAATCACCTGCTGGTCTGTGAAAAAGAAGCCGGCATACTGTGCCAGGCGGATGGCAGCCAGGCTATTGACCTGCTTTCGCTGGTTCGTGAGTACATCCGAATCAGTCGTTCAAAGCCGGGTCAGGTTTATGTGGGCCTCGTCCATCGTCTGGATCGTAATGTGAGCGGCGCCATGGTCTTTGCTCTGACCTCTAAGGCCGCCGCTCGTCTTTCGGAGCAGTTTCGCAACCGCACGCCGAGCAAGGAATATGTTGCGCTGGTTCATGGCAGTCCCTTGCCTCCGTCCGGAATACTTGACGACTATCTAGTAAAAGATGAGGAGCGCCGGATGGCCCAGGCCGCCCGGCCCGGGCAGGCGGACGCCCGGCAGGCTCGTCTGCGTTACCGAACTTTACGGCGCTTCAAGGACTCCCAGGGCCGTTTTCAATCTCTTCTGCTGGTTACATTGGAGACCGGTCGATTCCATCAGATACGCTTTCAGCTTGGCAGCCGCGGCTGGCCCATCCTGGGCGACCGAAAGTATGGTCTGGCGCCGACGACGCCTGCGGCTGCTGCGCTGCTCCTGCACTGTCGACGGCTGCGTTTTGAACACCCTGTGCAACGGCGACCGCTCCATTTCATAAGCCGCCTGCCTGCGCACTGGCGGCCTCTCACCGCGCATTGAAATCGGCGGCCCAGGAAAGGAGCTGGCAGGCGAATTTTTCTTGCTCTGGAAACGCCGCGGCTGGTCTGCTCTGTTCCCTGCGGGGGAAATCATGCAGCCATTTGTAGCGCCTCAATTCAATTTGCCGCTGGCCTGGACCGTCGACCTGATGCTGCCGGTGCTGCTGAAAAGCGTGCAGAATATCGAAGAAGTCGTGGTCAAGCCGGAAGACCGCTCCATGCTGCGCAGCCTGCGCGACGAACGCGTCTTGTTTTTTTCGAATCACCCCTCCACTGCCGAGCCGCCGATTGCCTACTACGTCGGCAACCTGATGGGGGCGCGCTTCAAGTACATGGCTTCACGCCAGGTGTTTGACTGGAACTGGGGATTGGTCGGCCGCGTCATTGCCAATCTGGGCGCCTTCAGCATCATCGCCGGCATCAACGACCGCGAATCTTTCAAAGCTGCGCGTCATGCGCTCGCCGAAAAAGCAGGCAAGCTGGTGCTCTTTCCAGAGGGCGAACCAACCAGCGGCGAAAACGACAGTCTGATGCCTTTTCAGCCTGGCGTGGCCCAGCTCAGTTTCTGGGCTATGGACGATGCGCGCAAGGTTGATCCGTCCGCAGACATTGTGATTCTTCCCGGATTTATCAAATACGTAATCAAATCCTCGGATGTTGAAGTTCGCGAACATCTCTCGGAGCAGGCTGGCAAAATCGAGCGCAAACTTGGCATCAACCCTGGCGACAAGAATCTATTGCGCCGCTTCTTGACGATTGGCCGTCGGATGCTGGAGGAGGCTGAAGCGGAGTACAAGATACAGCCCGGCAACAAGCACGACTTCGACTTCCGTATCGGTCGGGTTCGCCATGCAATTCTGGACGGCGTGGCTGATCGTCTGGGAGCGCCAAACTACGATCGCAAAGCGGATGCGATCATGAAGCTGCGCCATCTCTTTGCGATCATCGAAATGATAATGATCGGCTACCCCGATCCAAAATTGCCTCGTCTCAGCGAAGAGGAGCGCGCCTGGGCGCACCGCGAACTGGTGAAGGCCTTTGACTTCATTGTGATCAAGAAGGAATACCTGGTCTCCCGCCCAACAGCGGAACGCTTCTACGAGTGGCTGGCGCGCTATGAGTCTTCCGTCTACGAAAAGACGCCGCGAGCGCTGGGCGGCGAGCCCTCGCCGCTTCCGCGTGTAGCGCATGTTCATCTGGCCAAGCCCTTCCGTATCAGCGAGTACTGGTCGGCAGAGGACAAGTCGAAGCGCAAATCGGGAGTGGAAAAGATGATGCGTCGAATTCAGGGCGATATCCAGGGAATGCTGGACCAATCGCTGGAACTCTCCCAGCCGCTGGTGAAGCCCTATGATGTGGGACCGGACGCCATCTGATCGCGCCGCCGCAACGAACCTGGTAATGCCCGGCCGCGCCAGCAATGCGCTCCGCGCTCGCCGCGCTTCGCTCATCCTGGCTGTACTGGCCTGCGCTCTGTCTTGCGCTGCAGCGCCGGCGGATGCGGACATACCCGGTTTTTCTCAGGAAACAAACGCACGCCTGCGCCAGTTTTTTGAGCAAACTCGTTTCGCAGTCGGACGCAAAGTCGCCGTCTTTGATGGCGACGGCACCACCCTCGGTCAGGTCCCACACTACCTCGCTGACGAATGCCTGTTCCAGCTGGCGCTACGGCATCCCGAGCGAAAGCCGCAACTGATCCGGCAAATGCAGGGTCTGTCTAACGTTTCCATGCCTTACGTAAAATTGCGCGTCCGCTATCTGGCTGGATTGTCGCGCGATGAAGTCCGATCGATGGGCGAAGAATGCTTTCGGCGGCAATACGCTGACAAGATCTATCCGCCGATGCGCGCACTGCTGCAGCGATTGCAAGCCAATGGCTTTGAAACCTGGATCATTACCGCCAGCCCCGAGGCGCTGTACCAATCATTCCTCAGCCGGGAGTATGCCATGCCCATCACCCAGGTGGTTGGCGTGCGCTCCGTTGTGGAAGACGGCGTCCTCAGCGAACAGATCATTGAACCCACGCCGCAGGATCACGGCAAGCGCCAGGCAATTGAAAGCTTTGTCCAGGAGCAGCCGCTCTTTGCCGCCGGCAATTCAAGAGGCGATAAGGAGATGATCGAATACAGTCGCGGCATGCGGATGATCATCAATCCCGACGAATTCACGGCGCCGGATCAAACTGAAAGCATTGCCAGCTATGCACGACGCAATGACTGGCTGATTGAGAAGATTGTTGATCAAAACCCTGCCGGCATTCCCTTTGTGAGCGCGGAGCGCTTTGGGACGCGCGTCAATCAGAGTCATCCCGCGGCAAACTGAGCGCAAAAAAAAGCCGCACCGGCATGATTGCCAGCGCGGCTTTCCGCTCTCAAGCTTCGTCCGACGCTCTGGTGTTCAGCGTCCGGAGGCCGCTTCCTTGATCAAACCAGCGGCGATTTCATTGCGCTGGATCTGGCTGGTTCCTTCGTAGATCTGAAGTATTTTGGCGTCGCGGAAGTACTTCTCAGCCGGATACTCTTTGGTATAGCCATAGCCGCCAAAAATCTGAACCGCGTTGGTGGCAATCTCCATGGCCGAATCTGCTGCAAAGCATTTGGCCATCGCCGAAAACTTAGCCGTGTCTTTAGCCCCCATCATGCAGAGCTTGGCTGCTTTGTAGGTCAAGAGGCGCGACGCTTCGATCTTCATCGCCATATCAGCCAGCATATGCTGGATTGCCTGAAAGGACGCGATTTTCACGCCAAACTGCTCGCGCTCGCGGGCATACTGAATGGCGCAATCGAAGGCGCCCTGGGCTGTGCCCACGGCAGAGGCGGCCACCGCCGGACGCGAAAGGTTTAGCGTCTTGAGGGCGTGGAGAAAGCCAACGTTCTCCGAGCCGCCGACCAGGTTGCTGGCCGGCACTTCGCAGTCTTCGAAAATCAACTGGCGCGTTTCCGAACAGCGAATGCCCAGCTTGTCTTCCTTCTTGCCAAAGCTGAAACCCGGGGTTCCCTTCTCCACGACGATGCAGGAAACGCCGCGCGGACCGCGGTCTTTGTTGGTCAGTGCAAACACCGTGTAGAGATCGGCCTGGCCGGCGCCGGAAATCCATTGCTTGGTGCCATTCAAGATATACTTGTCGCCCTTCTTGACGGCGGTGGTGCGCAGCGCCGGCACATCGGAGCCAGCGTTGGGCTCAGTCAAACCGAAGGCCGCAAGCTTTTCACCGCTGGCCAGCGGGCTGAGCCAGTTCTTCTTTTGTTCCGGCGTTCCGCCGACCTCGATCGGCAATGCGCCCAGCTTGGTAGCCAGCAAGGCCGTGCCTATACCAAGACAGCCGTAAGCAACTTCTTCAGCCACGATGATGCTGGCCATCAGTCCCATGCCCAGGCCGCCGTACTCCTCTTCGAAGAGCGCGCCAAAGATTCCTGCCTCGCGGAACTTGGCGAAAACCTTGTGCGGGTATTCATTCTTTTCGTCCAACTCCATGCGTGTTGGAACTACTTCGTTTTTCACAACTTCACGAACCAGGTCGCGGAGTTGAATTTCCTCTTCCGTAAGCGATAGAACCAGAGGTTCATTTCCCGATACTGCAGTCATAGTTGCGCCTCGTTGCGCGTCATTCCGGCGCGGCCGGTGTATCAAAATTGCACACGCGCTTTTTGCAGCGTCCGCGAAGAAAGGCTTCTGGACAAGAAAAATCCGGGCATTCGCCTTCGGCGGCCGGGCCGCAAGCCGCTGAGCTCCGAGATGCGACCTCAGGCTTGCGCCGGCGAATGACCGCCCTGGTCTTCCGATTCGATGTCCGCTTCTGGCGGCTTGCGCTGAACGCGAAATTGAGTCAATTGCTGCCGTACTCGTCGGGTCAATTCGATAGTAAATCCATCAAGGGCGAGGCGTTCGCCAATGGCCGGGAATCGGCCAAGCCGTTCAATGACGAAGCCGGCAACGGTATTGTAGCCATCGGCTTCGGGAATAGAATTCTCGCCAAAGTGCTCATTGAAGTCAATGATCGAGCAAGATCCGTTGACGCGAAATCGACCCTCGCCATCTTCGCGAATATCTTTCTCTTCCGGATCCGGCGTCTGATCGTCAATTTCGCCTACAATCTCTTCGAGAATGTCTTCCAGAGAGATCAGGCCGGCGGTGCCGCCATACTCGTCGACGACAATAGCAATGTGGAAATGCTGCCGCCGCATGTCGTCCAGCACCTTGTCGATTTTCATCGATTCCGGAATGAAGTTGGCCGGTCGCAACAGTTCGCGCATTCGGGCATCGGCGCGTCGAAAGCGGGCGCGCATTAGATCGCGCACATGCAGTATCCCCACAATGTGGTCGAGGTTGCTATCGTAGACCGGAATGCGACTGAATGGAGAATCGACAATTTTCTCCAGCTCTTCCGGCGCAGCGTCGACGCGAATTGCGCGGATCTCCACGCGCGGCGTCATGACCTCCCGGGCGCTGGTATCATTGAGTTCAAAGACATTGCGCATCAGCACATGTTCGTTGCTTTCAATGGCGCCGGCGCGGACTCCTTCCTCCAGCATGACGCGAATCTCATCTTCAACAAATCTGGTTTCACTGAAACTGGTGCGATCCTTGAACAGCCGCAGCACCAGATTGCTGGACAGCGTCAGAAGACCGGTGAATGCAAAAAAGATTCGCGATAGAACATGCAAAGGGCGAGCGACCGCCAGGGAAAACTGTTCGGCATAGCGATGCGCCAGACTCTTCGGAATCAGCTCGCCGAAAACCAGCGTAAAATAGGAAAGAATCAGGACCAGCGCAACCAGCGCCGCGTCCTCCACAAATTCCCGACCCCAGGGCAATTGCAGACTGGCAAGCCACGGCGAGAGATGCGTCAGAAAACGGGCGCCGCCATAGACGGAGGCCAGGGTGCCCGCCAGACTTACGCCGATTTGCACCGTGGCAAAAAAACTGTCCGGGTTCTTCTTGATTTCTACCAGCAGCGCAGCGCGGCGGCTGCCAGACTCAATCAGCGATTGCAATCGACTGCGCTTCACGGAAATGACGGCAATTTCCGAACCAGAAAAAAAGCCATTGAGGCCTATCAACAGGCCGAGGATCAGAAGGTCGGTTCCAAGTCCGTCCATCGCTTAGCCGTCCAGCGCCCCGGCCAGGGACAAAGAATCGACCGGCAACCGGAGGGCGCAAAAGGAACGATGCGGATCAAAACGTTGCGGAGGCTTCACAGAGAGCGGCAATCTTGGAACAGGGGCCTCAGCAAGGGCTGACGCCTGCTGGCGCCAACCGCAACTGCGGCGCGCTGTATTTGAATGTTCCAGGCTCTCCATGGCCAGTACTTTTTTTGCTCAGCCCCGACTGCCGCACCCGGCAAATCGCTGCCGCCCGGCAACTGGCCGTCCGCGGACCCCGAAAAAGAAAATGAGCAGACGGGAGAGGCCATAACCACGACCGGGAAAGGAAGCGCCTGAATTCTGGGGGCGCGGCAGCATGATCCACATCAAGAACAACCAGGAAATCCAGAAGATGCGCGAGGCTGGCAAGTTGGCGGCTGAAGTACTTGCTGAAACCGGACTGCGCGTTGCGGCGGGGGTCAGCACCCTCGAGCTCAACGATTTTGCCCACCGCTTCACGATCAAGCGCGGCGCAGAGAGCGCTCCCCTGAACTACCGCGGCTTTCCGAAGTCCATTTGCTCTTCCATCAATGATGTCGTCTGCCATGGCATCCCCAGCAAGAAGGACGTGCTCAAGGATGGCGACATAATCAACCTGGATATAACCGTCCGCTTGAAGGGTTATCATGGCGATACCTCGCGCATGTTCAAGGTAGGCCAGATCAGCGCCGATGCCGAACGACTGCTCCAGGATACAGAGCGCGCGATGTGGATTGGAATCGAGCAGATCCGGCCGGAGGCCCGGGTGTGCGACATCGGCGAAGCCATCGACGGCTTTCTGAGTCCCCTTGGCTACGGCATAGTCCGCGATCTGACGGGACATGGCATCGGTCGCAGCTTCCATGAGGAGCCTTCCATTCCGCATTACCGGCAGCGCGCTATCCGCGATCGTCTGCGCGCCGGAATGATCTTTACCGTGGAACCGATGGTCAATCGCGGCGGCTACCAGGTCGAATTCGACGAGGGCGACGGCTGGACCGTACGCACCAAAGACGGCTCGCTCTCGGCGCAGTACGAGCATACCTGTCTGGTAACCGACGGCGGCTACGAAATCCTGACCAGGCTTGGCGAATGAGGCGGCGAAGTCTTTCAGTCCTGCTGCCGATCGCCCTGCTCCTGCTGCTGACGGGTTGTCCCGGACGTATTCGGGTAGCCGAAGGAGATCTGCGACGCGTCGAATTGCGCGAGCATGGCGTGGAGGTGGTCTTTCCCGCTGACTGGACGCGAGAGGAGGGCGAATTCTTTCACCTCTCAGCCTTCTCGCCTGATGAGGCCGGCGTTCGCTTTGAGTACCGCGGCTTGCAGCAACGACCCAGAGATAAGGACGGCAAGCGCCGGTATGCTCTGGGTTGGTACCAGGCAATCGCTCTGAGCTACCACGGCTGGAAATATATCTCGCAGGGCGTCGACCAGAGCGATAGCGAGGGCTCCTTTCGCTTCGAGGGCCTCTACCTGGCCGACGGCCGGCGCCTGCGTAAGATGGGCGTATTGCGCTTTCGAGGCAATCGCGTGCACGCCCTCTATTACACGGCGCCGGAAGACGAATTTGAGCGCTACCGCCCGCTCTTTGATATCATGGATCGCCTACATCGCTACTTGCCTGCCGAGTCGCCCTGATCTGGCCAAAATCCGGTTGCCGCAGCATTGGGCAATTTGACTCTGACGAGCGTTTGTTCAAGCGCCTATAGCTCAATGGATAGAGCGCAGGTCTCCGGAACCTGAAATCGGGGTTCGAGTCCCTGTAGGCGCAAATTCTACCTTAGGCCAGGGAGCCCGGAGGAAGACGCCGGCGGCGTCGATTGGAATTGTGCTAGAACAGTTCTGATGGCGCTCAGCGGATGCAACTGCAATGATCCTGGAAATGCTGGGCTATATCGTCGTCGCGTTAGGCGCCATCGTCGCTGGCTGGGGGCTCTTCCATCAGCTGATCGTCGGCGGCGCAGTGACTGCGTTTCGAAATATTAGCGAGAATGAGGCGCGCCTGTTTATTATGGGCTGGGTCGCCCATGGCGCCTTTATCTCATTGGCCGGCATCTTGCCGGTGATTCTGGTTCTGTTCTACGGCGCCCTGGCTGCGCCCGTGCAAACTACGCTGCTACTTTGCGCGGTAGCCACCTTGTTTCTATCGCTGCATGTTTTCTTGAGCGGCTTCAGTACGCACTTCAAGCCAATCCGAATCGGCGCTGTCCTGAATCTGGTCTATGGGCTCTTTCTGCTGGCCTTTGTGCTTGTTGCCAATCCGCTGCTGGATTGATGGGCGCGGCCCGATAGAAAAGCGCCAACGGCCTGTCCGAAATCCAATAAAAAAGCCCGACCGCAAATCGCCGGTCGGGCTTGCACAGCAGCGAGAAGCAAAGGCTTACTGCATATTCTCCGAAGGCTGTGTCTGGTTGTCCTGCATGCCGCCGGCATCGGATGGGTTATCGTTTGCTGGCTGCATCGGCTGGTCAGGCTGCCCCGCATTTTCGTTTCCAGCGGGCGTAGTTTGCTCTTCGGCCGGTTTCTGCGGGGTAATCGGTCCGCGCTTGGGCGGAATAGCCAGGACCTGGCCCGGATATATCAGGTTCGGATTTTCGCCTATGGTAGCCCGGTTGGCCTCATAGATCCGCCGCCACAGCCGGCTGTTGCCATAGACGGAGCGGCGACGGGCAATGCAGGAAAGGCAATCCGCCGGGCGGCGGCGCTGCACCGTATACTGCCGTTGATCGCCAGTGACCACCGGTTGCGGCTCCGTTGTAACGTTGCTCTGGCGCGAACGCCCGGAGAGCAAGGCGGTCTGCTCGAATACGATTTCACTCAGGCGGATGGCCTCGTCAGAGTCGCGAATGGATTCCTCGTATTTGCGATCGCTGTTGTTCTGGCGCGCTGAATTCAGCGCCTCGCCTGCGGCCGCAACCTGCTCATTGATTGTCTGCAATTGTTGACCGGCTTCGGCGTCGCCGCGGTTGCGCGGCGTATTGATCAGGTTGTAGTCGCGCTGCGCTCCGGATACGGCGCGTTCCGCTTCTTGCAGACGACGGCCGGCATAGTTTTCGGCGGCGGCCAGCGCCAGCGCCTGCGCCATCTGCTCGGCTTCTTTGAGCGAAGCGGCGCCGGCCTTTAGCTCATCGCTATTGATCTGCGCTTCAGCTTCGGCCAGTTTGGCCTGTGCAGCGCTGAGTCCGGCGGCATTGCTTTCCGCGGCGCCCCAGGCGGAGGCCCGTTCCAGCGTTTGACGAACGCCAGACAACGAATCGAGCATGTCCTGTTTTTGCGCCAGAGAGGCGCTGCGTGCGCGATCAGCTGCGGCCTGTGCATCCTGAAATTTGCGCGCAGCCTGGCTGAGTTGTTCCAGGGTTGCCGGATCGCCTGCTGGCGCGGCCGCTGCGGCCTGGCTGAGTCGGTCGCCATCCTGAAAGAGCGATTGCGCCGCCGAGAAGTCGTTTGGCGCCAGCGATTCTGCATAAGCCCGATCGGCCGCGGCAATGCTCTGCTCCGCTGCGCTGCGCGTTTCGCGGGCGTGGATTGGAGCAGCGATGCCGCGCGCAGCCAGCGACTGTGCTGCAGACTCAGCAGCCTTCTCACGCGCCGCTTTGTAGTCGTCGTCAGACAACTTTTGATGGGCCTCGAGCAGCGCCGCACGGGCCGCATTGTATTGCTCGGCGGCATGGCGGGGCGCCTGGTCTGCAATCGCAGCATCCAGCTGTGTGCGCGCCTCTGTAAGCTCCTGGACCGGGACCGAGCTGCCACAATGGACAAGCGCAAGGGTCACTCCAGCGGCAAGGCTCAGAACAAGGGCTGAGCGGTGCAGTTTGCCTCTCATGAAACTATCCTCCAGATGCAAATCAAGTACGATGACAATCGCAAAGATGAAACAGGTCTCGCAGGCAGCGGCCCGCAATCAGGCCATGATTGCCCTGGCCGCCTCTCCGGCGCCACTGAAAAAAGAAGGGACCTTCCGCAGCCGCCGTCCTGCGGCCGCGTACAGTAGTTTTACTTGAAGGCGGCGACGGCGTCGCCTTCGGAATCGTAGATTTCGAAAAAGGACGTCAATTTGGTGAGTTCGAATACTTTACGAACAGAACCGGAAACATTGATGATCTTCAGGCCGCCCTGATACTTCTTCAAATTGGAAAGACTGGAGATCAAGGCTCCAATGCCCGACGAATCGATGTACGAAACGCGGTCCAGATTGATGATGACGTTGTACTTTTGCTCTTCAATCAGCTTGTTAATCAGCTCTTTGATTTCTGGAGCATTGTACAGGTCGATCTCGCCGTTAACGTCCAGAATAGCGATATCGTTTACTTCGCGTCTCGAAATTTCCATACCTGAGCAATGAGCCTTCGCTCCCCCCGCATCCGCAAGGAAGTTTTTAAGAGAAAAGAAGGCGCGGCTCTGAAGCGGCCATGTCAAGATAAAAAATCAAGGGGCCTCCGGGATTTTTTCCCAACGGCTCTTGAAGGCCGACCAATCGCCCTGGCGGATCGCCCGGCGGGCGGCATGCATAAAATCGGCATAAAAGTGCAGGTTGTGTAAAGTCGCCATCATTGGACCAAGCATCTCTCCGGCTTGAAACAGATGTCGCAGATAGGCCCTGCTGTAGTTGCGGCAGACCCGACAGTTGCATGCCCCATCCAGGGGCGCCTGATCCTCGGCAAAGCGTTGGTTGCGGATGTTGATTCGACCCTGCCAGGTAAAAAGCTGACCATTCCGGGCGTTACGCGTCGGCAGGACGCAATCGAACATGTCAAATCCGCAATCGATAGCCGCTGCCAGATCGGGCAAAGCCCCCACCCCCATCAAGTAGCGAGGCCGCAGCGGGTCAAGCCGTGGCGCCAGTTGCGCCAGCATGGCGTGCAACTCCTCGCGACTCTCGCCAACCGAAAGGCCGCCAATGGCGATTCCATCCCAGTCGCCGGACTGAATCTGATCCAGCGATTCATGACGCAGCTTCCGATCGAGGCCGCCCTGGGCGATGCCAAAGAGATGATGGCGGCCGAACTGCCAGCGCCCGGCCTCAATCAAGCGACTCCGTTCGGCCAGGGTGCGCGCCGCCCATTGATGGGTGCGCTGCAGCGATTGCTGCAAGCGTTCGGCGCTGGCCTCGGCCGGCGGACAATCGTCCAGCGCCATCATGATATTGCTGCCAAAAGCCAGCTGCAACTGCAGCGTTGATTCGGGACTGAAGAAATGGGCGCTGCCGTCAATGTGGCTGCGAAATTCAACGCCCTCGGACGAGAGCCGGACTCGCTCCGAAAGCGAATAAACCTGAAAGCCGCCGCTATCCGTCAAGAGTGCGCCATCGTTCCAGCCAATAAAACGGTGCAGTCCTCCCAGCTTTTCAATCAGCTGGCTTCCGGGTCGCAAGTAGAGATGGTAGCTGTTACCCAGGATTAAGCGATAGCCAATCTCCCGCAGGTCTTCGATCCAGGCGCCCTTGATAGCGCCGCGTGTTCCGACCGGCATGAAAACTGGCGTCGATATCTGGAGCTGCCCCAGCCGCAGTTGCCCGCAGCGTGCAAAAGCCTGGGAAGGGATCGATTGCTCAGCCGAGTAGATCGGACCCATCTGACCAGAGCCAGAATCAGTGCGCGGACGGCAACTGATCGAGGAGGCGCAGCACCTCGGGATCGGCATCCACGCCAGCGTATTGCCGGTACAGCGGCGCAATAGCGCGGGTCAAGCCGCGCAGCCGCGCCAGACGCTCCTGCTCGGAGGCGCCCAGTGCGCTGCGTCTGGAGAGCTGCAGCTCTTCCTCGCCGTAAAAAAGCAAGGCGATGGCGTACAGATCGCGGTTACGGACGTTGCCATTGATCAGCTGCTGCAAATTTTCAGCCACGACGCGCTGCGATTCATCGCGCCTGCTGCGCTCCTGGGCGTTGGATTGCCGCTCATAGTAGCGCATGCGGTAGTAATGGGCGATGGCCAGATCAATGCGCGGCTCTGGCTGGTTGCGCAAGCCAAGCGCTGCAGCGGCAACTTCGGCGACGCGATCCAGCAGACGAACGGCCTGCTCTTCCTGCGCCGACTCCAGGCGGCGCACCCGGTAGGCTTCCAGCAGGGCGCGAGCGTAGCTTTTATAGAAGGAATACTCCTCGTAAACGTAGCGGAAATTGACTCGATTCTGCCAGGCTCGCTCGTAGTAGCTCAGGGCGCGCAGCGGCGCATCCTCCTGGCGACGGCGCAAGGCTGGCGAATAAAACAGGTCGCCAAGGGCGGCGCTGGCCTCTGGCAGCGAGGCGTCCGCCGAGAGGGCTTCATTGTAACTCAGTACGGCGCGCTCCGTGTCGCCGCGATTGCGATAGTGGTCGCCGCGTTTCTTCAAACCATAGGCGCGCTCCAGATTCTCCGTTTCCAGGGTCCGCGCTACAAAGTGCCCCTCGCGCACACGCAACAAAATACCCTGCCCGGTTAACACCCAGCCGTAGAAGGGATTGTTCAGGATCTGCGTGACCTCGATCTCGCCGACGATCAGCCCATTCCGATAACGCTGGTGGTGTGGATCTTTATCGATTACGTAAAGCTTCTGGCCTATCTTCAGGCCGCGACGGTTCTGTACCTTGACGGTTACTTGATCGAGCCTGGTGTCGAGGCCAGGAAACGCGGTCTGGGCGCCCTGCACCTGAGCCTCGGGGGCCTTGGTCTTGCTCTGGATTTCGCCCACCAGAATCATACGCTCCGGCTGTTGCGTCTGGTAGTTGCGGAAGGCGAAGACCAGCTCCGTGCGATCGGCCGAAACGGCCGCCGGGAGGGCGCAAAGCACAGCGGGAAGGATCCAGAGGCGCAGTCTCATCAGCAAGGTGCGCGGCCTGGGCGCGCATTCTGATTTTCGGCGGGAAAGGCGGCAGCGCCGAGGAATAATTGCCGCACAGCCGGCGCCCGCCGGCGGCCCGACAGCGCCTGTTAAAGATGGCCGTCGGTCTCGCCGACATCATTGGGCGCAACGATTGGTTCACTCAGAGCCTGAGCGCGCTCCAGCATTCCTTCCATCTGTGCGCGAATCTTGCCGTTCAGCGCTTCCACCGCTGCGTTCTTATCGGCGCGATAGGCTTCGTAGTGTTCGCCCAGGGACATGGGCTGAGCCAGGCTCAACCTGGCGGTGCGCGGCAGCGGATGTGGCTCGCCGCCCAGGGCGCGCGGCGTCTTGCCCAGCGCCAGCGATTCGAAGCGCTGCAGCCACTCGTAGAATCGCTCCGGCGTAGGCCGACTGATCAGATACTCGGGCTTGATGACGATGAAGTCGTAGGCTTTGACACACTCGCGATTGGCCTCCTGCAAAGCCGCGTGACTGAGCTGGGGCAAGTCCGGCGCCTCATAGCCGACCTCCAGCAACTCAATGATGCTGGTCAGATGACGAAGCTTATGGATAGCATCCGCTTCTTTGTCGTAGTGCTTCAAGTTCATGGAGCGCGCCACGTTATCCAGAATGCGATGCCGCAGACGGCCAACGCGATAGGTGAAATCGGTTTCCGGACGCACTTCAATGTGATAGCGCTTCTCAAAGTCCTCCAGCAGCAAGCGACCGACCATCAGAAAGCGGCGCAGCAGGTTGCGTCCGCCAGGATCGGCGCCCAGTTTTTGCTCAATGGCCGCAATGGAGTGCTCCAGGTGCTTTAGAATTTCCGGACGCGGCGTTTGAATGACGTACTTGATGAATCCCGGCAGAATGGTGATGTCCGCGTTCGGTTCGTTTTTACGCGCGTCAGCCAGTGCGGCAAAGCTCAGCTTCAGGAAGCCGGCCTGGAAGGGCATCAGGCTGTCGTTCTCGCCGCACATCGGCTCGCCTTCCGGAAAGATGACCAGCTTGCCGCCGGCGGCGGCCAGAATCTGGCGCGTCATACGCATTGATTCGCGATCGGGAACGCCAGGCAGAACGCTGTATGCGCCAATGCCGGAGAACAGTTTGCCAACAGCGCCAAATAGAAAATCGAAAGCGCGGCGCGTGGCCATGTAGCGAAAACGGCTGCCCATCACATTGGCCACATGGTAGGCGATCAGGGGCTCGGCCTGACTGGGGTGATTGGTGAAAAAGAGGAGACGCCGATCGCGGAGCGAACGCAAGAGCCGCCGGTCTTCCGGCTCGATTGCTATCTCGCGAATGTTCTGGTACTGCTGCAGCGCCATGGGCAGCGCGGCGTCCACAAACCAGGCCGCTGCCAGATTGAAATCCGGCGGAATGAAGAACTGCTTGATCGATGCCACGGCGGCATGCTCCAGAGCGCCGCGCCATCCGGCAATGGATTCCTGACGCCGTCGGAGCGATTCGTCGCCAGTGCGATCGGCCGCGCCTGAAGCCGTTCAGGTTTGAAAGCTCTTGCCGCCCTGCCCAGGCGCGCCAGTCTGCGCAACATGAGCTATCCTTTCGCTGAAATCGAGCGCAAGTGGCAGGCTGTCTGGGAACAGCAGCGCATTTTCCGCACCGGCGAGGATCGCAGCCGTCCCAAATACTACGTTCTTGATATGTTCCCCTACCCCTCCGGCGCCGGCCTGCATGTTGGCCACCCCGAGGGCTATACCGCCACCGACATCATCGCCCGCTACAAGCGCATGCGCGGCTATAACGTACTCCATCCGATGGGCTGGGATGCCTTTGGCCTGCCGGCCGAGCGTTACGCCATGCAGACCGGCATCCATCCGGCACAAACCACGAAGGAAAATATTGATAACTTTCGCCGACAGCTGAAGGCGCTGGGATTCAGCTACGACTGGGAGCGCGAGCTCAGCACAACGGACAAGGAGTACTATCGCTGGACGCAATGGATCTTCCTGAAGCTCTTCCACAGCTGGTATGATCCCGAACAGAACAAGGCGCGGCCGATCAGTGACTTGCAGATTCCAGCGGAGCACGCCGGCGATGCCAGCGCTCGTCGCGCTTACACGGATTCGCACCGGCTTGCCTATGTAGCCGAGATGCCGGTCAACTGGTGCGCCGAACTGGGCACTGTTCTGGCCAACGAGGAGGTTGAGGAATGGACCTCCAAAGGTTACAGCGTGGAACGCCGACCGATGCGGCAGTGGATGCTGCGCATTACTGCTTACGCTGAACGATTGCTGTCCGGCCTTGAAGGCCTGGATTGGCCGGCCGGGACGCTGGAACTGCAACGCAACTGGATTGGACGCTCGGAGGGAGCGGAGATTGACTTTGCAGTGGCGCGCAAGGGCAAGGGCATGCGCCTGAAACGTCGCGAGGACGGCGCGGCCTTGCGCGTCTATACAACCAGACCGGATACGATCTTTGGCGTCACCTACATGGTGCTGGCGCCCGAGCACCCCATGCTCAAGGAGCTGACCACGGCGCAGCAGCGCAAGATGGTCGAACACTACGTCCATGAGACGGCCCGCAAATCGGAACGGGATCGCCAGGCGCAGGGCGAGAAAGCGCAAAAGAGCGGAGTCTTTACCGGCGGCTATGTCATTCATCCGCTGACCGGCGAAGGCATTCCGGTCTGGACGGCGGACTACGTGCTGATGGGCTATGGGACCGGCGCAATCATGGCCGTACCAGCCCACGATGAACGCGACTTTGCCTTTGCCCGCAAGTTTGATTTGCCGCTGCGACGCGTCGTCGCCCCCGCCAGCGAGAAAGTAAAGAAAAGCGAACGAAATCCAGGCTCGGAGGACGCTGTGCCGGACTTCGAAGCTTTGCAGCAATCGGCGCGCGAGGGCGCCGTGATGAAAGAGGCCTTCACCGCTCAAGGCCAGGGGGTGCACAGCGGACTGCTCGACGGCCATCCTACCGCCGAAGCCATCGCGCGCATGGCCGAGCATCTCGACGCGCTCAACCTCGGACTGCGCCGCGTCAACTACCGCCTGCGCGACTGGCTATTTTCGCGTCAGCGCTACTGGGGGGAGCCGATTCCGATCAGCTTCGATGACGATGGCGCCTTTGTGGCCGAAGCGGAAAAGGACCTTCCGCTGGAACTGCCGGACTCAGACCAGTTTCAGCCGGCGGCCAGCGGAGAATCGCCGCTGGCAAATCTTTCGGACTGGGTGCAATTCAAACGGGGCGGCAAGGCGCTGCGCCGCGAAACCAACACCATGCCGCAATGGGCTGGCAGCTGTTGGTACTACTTACGATTTATCGACCCGCGCAACAAGAAGACGCTTGTTGATCCGGATAAGGAGCGCTACTGGATGGGCGACGGCGGCGTCGACCTCTACGTCGGCGGATCGGAGCATGCCGTACTTCACTTGCTCTATGCGCGCTTCTGGCAGCAGGCGCTCTACGATCTGGGCTATGTCAGCAGTCCGGAGCCCTTCCGCAAGCTGATCCATCAGGGCCTGATCCTTGGCGAAGACGGCGAAAAAATGTCCAAGTCGCGGGGCAACGTGGTCAATCCCGACGAAGTGGTGCAACGCTATGGCGCCGACGCTTTTCGTATGTTCGAGATGTTTCTGGGCCCGCTGGATCAGGTAAAACCCTGGGCCTCGCGCGGCATTGAAGGCGTCTTCCGCTTTTTGATGCGCGTCTGGCGCATGTTTACCTATCCGGCCGGCATGGACGACGATTCCGCGCCGCAAGCGCTCTCCGAAGCGCGCATCGATCCAGAGCTGCTGGAGCCAGCGCCCGCCGAACGTCTGCGTCAGACAGAACGCATCGTGCACCAGACAATCCGCAAGGTCACGGAGGACATCGAGCGCTTTGCTTTCAACACAGCAATCTCTCAGCTGATGATCTTCACCAACGAATTTCTAAGCGAGAAGCGGCTGGGAGGCGACAACGCGCGATCCTTCATCAAACTGCTTTCGCCCTTTGCTCCGCATCTGGCCGATGAACTCTGGGCGCTGCTGGGCGAGAAGAGCGTGCTGGCCCATCAGGACTGGCCGGGCTTTGATCTCGAGCGTGCGGCAGAGGATGAACTCGAAATCGTATTCCAGGTCAACGGCAAGGTGCGCGCCCGCGCGAAGGCCCCTGTCGACGAAGCCGAGGAACAGCTGCAGGGACGCGCGTTGAATGACGAGAGCGTCAAACGCGCCATGGATGGCAAGAGTCCCAAGCGGATCATAGTTGTAAAAAACAAACTGGTCAATATCGTAGTATAGATGAAACCTGCTGAGCTTTGGCGATCCATCCAGCGTTGGTCTGGCGCATTGATTGCCCCGCCGCCGCCGGAGCTACAAAGCATTCTGCAGGCGGAAACGGAGCGCAACCTGGCGCAGATTGCCGTCGTGCGCTTCGTCGGCGGCAGCGTCTGGCTGCTGATGGCCATTGTGGCTGGCATCGCGCTGGAACAGCCCGATTGGCTGCGCCCGCTTCCAACAGTGGCGCTCTATGCCGCGCTGGCCGTTGTTCTGCTTTTTGGCGCACAGCGCTGGCCGGTCGTCAAACGTGCGCGTCTCTGGGCGCTGCCGGCGGTGGATTTCCCGCTGATCTTTCTTTCGATGGATGCCTCCCTGGCGGACGCTCCGCATCCTACCGCCGGCGCCATGATCGTTGCGCTGGCCTTTGTGCTATTTATTGTGCCAGCCCCGGCTGGCGCGCGCGCATTCTTTACCGGGATCGCTGCATTGGAGGGCTTTGTTCTTTCGGCCATCTTGCTGCACCATGCCGGCGTAAAGTTTCCGGCGTGGACGCCAACGCTGGCGGCGGTCTTTGCCGTCGCCTGGCTGGCAGGCGCGCTGGTCGGCCGGCGGGCGCTGATCATTGCCCGCGAATACTCGGACGAACGCAGCAAGCGCGAACGCATGGGACGCTACTTTTCTCCGGAGGTAGCGCAGCAAATCCTGGAGCAGCCGGAGGCGGCGGCCCAGGGTCAGCTGCAGCAGGTCACGGCGCTATTTGCTGATTTGCGCGGCTTTACTGCAATGAGCGAGAAAATGAGCCCGGAAGACGTGGTATCGCTGCTCAATGGCTATCTGGAGCGCATGGTTGCCGTCATTTTTGCACATGGCGGCACGCTGGATAAATTTCTGGGCGATGGCATTCTGGCCTACTTTGGAGCGCCGCTGATACGCGAAGACCACGCCCTGCGCGCCGCGAGGTGCGCCATGGATATGCACCAGGCGCTGGAGCAATTGAATAAAGAGCGTGCGGCCAGCGGCCTGGCGGCGCTGCAGATTGGCATTGGACTCAACAGCGGAGCGGCGCTGGTCGGCGACATTGGTCCGGCCACGCGTCGCGAATTCACGGTCGTAGGCGATACGATCAACCTGGCCTCGCGCATCGAGGCTTTGACCAAGGAACTGGGACGGTCTCCGCTTGCGGCGCGCAGTGTTGTCGATGCCGCCGGCGAGAGCAGCGGTCTTTCCTGGCAGAGCGCCGGCGAGATTTCGGTGCGCGGCAAGGAGACGCCCGTGGAGCTGCTGCAGCTTCATTGGGACGCATCGAAATGAAGCGGCTGACTCTCTACTGCGATGGCGCATCGCGCGGCAATCCTGGCCCGGCGGCCATTGGCGCGGCGCTCTTTGCCGAGGATGGCGCCGAACTGGCTACGGTCAGCCGCTGCCTGGGCGTCGCGACTAACAATGAAGCGGAATATAAGGCGCTGATTGAGGGCGCGCAGGCCGCCTCAGCTCTTGTTGATCCTGCGCAGGTAGAACTTTTGGTGCGCATGGATTCGCAACTGGTGGTCCGGCAGATTATTGGTCAGTACAAAGTAAAGCACGCTGGCCTGCGCGAACTCCACAAAGCCGCTCGCTCCATCCTGAATGAATTTGCGAAATTGCACATGGAACACATCCCTCGCGAACAGAACAAACGAGCCGATCAGCTGGCCAACCTTGCCCTCGACGCAGGCAACTGACGATGAAGCTGCGCGTCGGCGCTGCTGTGAGCGACGGCTGGCGCGTACTGGCGACTTCGCTGTTTCTGTTTGCTACACTGGCCTTGCCCGTACTCTACTTGCAGAACTGCAGCCCGCGGTATCGGGCGCCTGGCGCCATCAGCGGAGACGAGCCGCATTATCTGCTGATGGCCCAATCGCTGGCGCGGGACTTTGATCTTGATTTAGCAAACAACTACGCGAGCAAGTCTCAAGCTGGAAGATACTACGCCGGCATTGAACTGGATCATCACACATATTTCGTAGATCGAAAGCAACGGCTGCGTATTGCCTGGGATGAGGCCTACGAAATCAAATCCAACGACGATCCTCCGGACTGGCGCCGATTGCGTATTGAGCGACGCGCAGACTACCGCGGTCCGCCCACGGATGGTCTGGCGGAGGCGCCGCTGCATTCGCCTGGCTATCCGCTGCTGCTTGCCGCAACTTTTGGTCCGCTGCTTCGCCTGGCCTGGAGCGGCACAGAGACCATCATCCTGCTTGTCCAGCTGGCGCTATTCAGCTGGGGCGTAGCGCGCCTGCCCCTGCAGCGACTGGCTGCGCCCGTATGGCGGCTTTTGATCCTTCTGTCCAGCCTGGCCGCATACTATATTTTTACTTTCTATACAGAATCGCTGTCAGCCATCGCCATTACCTTTGCGATTGGCGCAATGCTGCGCAGGCAACGCTGGCTTCTGGCAGTCAGCATCGCCGCGCTTTGCCTGACTAAAGACAGTTCCTGGCCGCTGGCTGCGGCGCTCTGGCTGGCGGCCCTGGCCGCGGAAGACGGCGGCGCAGGCCATTACCTGCTGCGCGGGCTACGACGGCTGCGCAGCTTGCTGCCATACATAGCGCTCAGCTCTGCGCCCGTAGCGCTCCTGGCATTGTGGAATAGCTGGACCTTCGGCGAATGGAAAACGCAAAGCAGTTTGAATTGGAGCTCCCATCCCGCGGCTCAGGCTCTGGAACTGCTTGTTGGGGCTCGCCATGGAGCGCTGATTTTCAGTCCGGTCGTTCTGGCGGCTCTGCTCCTGCTCTGGCAAAGTCCAGGGCGCAATGCCGGCCAGCTGACAATGCAGTTGCGGCCCAATGTCGATCGCCATGCCTACCTGGCGCCGCTTATGGGCCTGGCCTTCTTGCTGCAGTGGCTGCTTGCCTCCCTGATCAGCCATGGCATCGGCGGCGATAGCGCCGGATATCGGACGCTCTGTCCTCAGCTACTGGCGCTGATGCTGGCTTTGATCTTGCGGCTGGACCAGAGTTTCGTTGGCGATCGGCGCAGGCCAGCGATCGTCCAGGCACGATTGGCGCTACTTGCGTTGGCGATGCTCCTCTCTGCCGGAAACAGCCTGGATCTGATGACGCATCGCTTTGAACCGCCCCCAGGGACAGCCTGGATGATTCGGTTGATTTCAGCGCTTGCTCAGTGGCGATAGTTGCATCGCACAAAAGAATGGTGCGCAGCGTCAGGCATTCAGCTTTTTTCCGCCAAAGCCGGGTTCACTTTTTTTCATTGACCTTGCCCTGGCCAGGGCGCCACTTACGCCGAATCGTTGGGTCTCGCTGGCAGCAATGACTGGCGCACTTCGATGGAACGGCAAGGCCGTTCAGCAGACAAAAATACAAACGCATTCGAAGCATGGAGGAAAGCTCTTTTATGAAAAAGCTTAAACTTGTAGCGCTGGGGGTTGCGCTCGCAATCTCAACCTCAAGCGTTTATGCCGAGGGTTCCTACCTCGGTTTTGCAGCTGGCCTGCAATTCGATCTGGGCTCGCTGGCCGGAACGATCACCAAAGACGGTCTGGATTCCAGCAAGTTCTACGCCGAAAATGGCCTGTCCTGCGGCGCCAACACTTCCTGTAACAACAGCCCTGCGCAGCAAAAGGCAATCATTCCGGAAAATACGCTGATTGGCCTGGAGCGCGCTACTGCTGGCGCCATTCGCGCCAATACCAGCGGACCAATGCATGGCCTCGACCTGGGCCTGTTCTATGAGCAGGAAGGCGATGGCATGTTCTTCCGCATTGGACTGTCGCACGTAACCAAGATCCTGGGCGGGGAGACCGAATCAACCCTGCTGCAGGGATCGCCAATCGCCTACACCTGGTATAAGATCCACTGGAACTACTATGCCTGGCACATCCCAGCTTACTTTGGACTCAAAGCAGGCGTTGGCGAAAGCGGCGCAGTATATGCTGGCGTGGGAATTAACTATTCGTGGGGTGGATGGGAAGTTGGCGGCTTCAACAATGGCGACGCCGTTGCTCTCTTGACCTCGCAAGGTGCAACCACCACGGTTTCTCCGAGCCCCAGTCCGGCTCGTGGATCCCAGCCGATCTTTGCTGAATCGGTCAAATTCCGTGTCCGTTCCATTTCCCCGAACTTCGTAATTGGCGTTGAGCACAAGCTGGCCAGCGGCGACAAACTCTTCATCGAGTTTGAAACGATTGTGGGCGGCGGCTACGGCACCGTTGGAGCGAAGTCGACCGGCGGCGCTCTGGCTCTTGCCCCCTTCCCGGTATATCCGATCAGCCTGAGCGGAACGCACTACAAGTTCGGCTACAAGCTGGCGCTGTAAGATCGAGACTTTGGTTTTCAGCAAGAAAGGCCGCTCGTCTGAGCGGCCTTTTTTTTGGCCTTACCTTATCTCCGGAGCGCTTGCGATGCTATGCCTCTGTCCGACCGACACCGTGAAAGCGCAGTATCCCCGTTCTGGCGGCAGTCCAGGCAGCGTGGATAAGATGTCGCCATGTCCCGGTCCCTCGGCGATCTGCCGCGGCTATAGCCGCAGCGCGGACCTATCGTTCCAGAACTATCCAATCAAGATCTATCAGCAGGCCTGGCGCTACTTCTTTCCCCAACTGATCTCCACAATACAGCGAGTCGACGAGGGTGAAGGACCCCGCTGGCGCAGCGCCTGGCGTGAGGTCAATGGGTCGGCGGACGAAGACGCGATCTTTCGTTCGCCGGATCTCTGGACATCGCGCTATCTCCGAGAACGCGCTGCAGCTTCGCAAGCTGCGCCCTGAAGCCAAAGACTGGAAGCGAAACGGCCTGGATGCTGGAATATACTATGTACAGGATAACTAAGTACGGTTTGGGTGCGGCGCCATTTGCAGCAACCCTTCTGTTTTGCAGCCTCGCTTCCCTGAGCGCGCAGGGCGTGGAAACGATTCGACTGCCCGATGGAGTAACCTACTCCTCCGTTGGCGCCCGGGCCGCATATTACCGGGATTCGGCGGGAAGGCTGGATCTGGAGAAGATTCGCACATTGCCGGAGTCCGAGTGGCAAGCGCCAGCCGATCGGCGACTGAATTTTGGCTATTCCACCGACGCTATCTGGATCCGGTTTCAAGTACAGAACACAGCCCGGCGACCTTTGCTGCTGGAGATCAGCTCGCCGCTGCTGGACCATGTAGAGGTCTACCGTCAAAGCGAGGCCGGAGATTTTTCGCGTTTCGAAAGCGGCCGATCGACGCCCTTCCGGCAGCGAGAATTTAACAATGAAAGGCTGCTGTTTTCGCTGCGCGACGATAGCGGAGCGCAGCAACTTTTCGTACGAGTGCGCTCGGACAGCAGCCTGAACTGCGAAATGCGGGTCTGGTCCCGCGAATCCTACTTTGAACAGTCGACAGTCAACCGTATGATTGTGGCCATGATCTATGGGGCTATATTGTTAATGGCCTTCTATAATCTGTCGCTCTTTTTCTCCATTCGAGATCACAACTATCTGCTCTATTCTCTCTTTCAGATCGCTGCGGTGTTTTTCTTTATTTGCTTCGAGGGCGATGCACACCGTTTCCTTTTTCCCGATCATCCCGAGATTCCCAAACACCTGACGGGAATGCTGCCGGGATTGGTCTGTATGCTTGCCGCCCACTTCTCCCAGCGCTTCTTGCAGGTTAGAGAGAACTTCCCGACTGGATACTGGCTCTTACAAGCCGTACGCATTCTTTCGGCGTTCCCATTCAGCGAGCCGTGGCTTGGGCCGCTGGCGATCCGCGCGGCCGTCGCCATGGCGCTGATCGCGCCAATCGTAATCTTTGCCAGCGCCGTCGTTTGCGCCTGGCGCGGCTATCGACCGGCGCGCTTCTTCTTGCTTGCCTGGAGCCTGTTTTTGTTATCCAGCGCTGTGCTGGGGCTGGCTGTTTCGGGCATCCTTCCCCGCTCCTTTCTGGTCGAACAGGGCGTCGCCATCTCTTCGGTCATCGAAGCGTTGCTGCTATCTTTGGCCCTTGGCGATCGGATCCAGATGGAGCAGAAGCTTGCTTTTCAGAACCAGGCAGAGCTGGCGCATTCCTATGCGCGCTTTGTCCCAAGTCAGTTCATGTTGCTGCTCGACAAGCGACGCATTACGGAGGTTCGACTGGGCGACGCTGTCGGCCGGGAAATGAGCGTGCTCTTTTCCGACATCCGCTCCTTCACTTCGCTATCGGAGGCAATGACGCCAGAGGAAAATTTCCGCTTTTTGAACGCAATTCTTGGCCATACTGGCCCTGCGATTCGCAAGCACCGCGGCTTCATCGACAAGTACATGGGCGACGCCATTATGGCGCTCTTTCCGGAGAGTCCGGAGGATGCAGTGCGCGCCGCCATTACGATGAAACAGGACCTTCGTGCATACAACGCGCGCCGCGCCAGCAGCGGCTACCAGCCGCTCAAGATTGGCATCGGGATCAACACCGGACAACTGATGCTGGGAACGATTGGGGAGCCGGAACGGATGGAGGGCACCGTGATTTCGGATACCGTCAATCTGGCGTCGCGCGTCGAGGGCCTGACAAAATTTTACGATGCAACCCTGCTTCTAACTGAGAATACTCTGTTTCGTATGGAAGATCCCACTCGCTATCGCTATCGGATTGTGGATCGCGTTCGCGTTAAAGGCAAACAAGAGCCGGTATCGGTCTTTGAGATTTTCGATGGCGATGATGAGGATTCCGTCGCTGCCAAATCCAGAACGCTCTCCGAATTTGAGCACGGACTGCAGGCTTACATGAATCGCGACTTTGCCGGCGCATCGGAGCTATTTGGCAGAGTGCTTGCCGTCAACCCCGGCGACGGCGCCGCCCGGTTGTATCGACAGCGATCGGAGCGCAATGCTCTGCAGGGAGTTGGCGCAGATTGGGAAGGCATAGCGACTATGGACGAGAAATAGCAGCCAGGCAGCGAGATACGTGGAGGCTTCAAAATATTGTAATTAGCTCCAAACAATCTGCATTTCAGGCCTCAAGAAAGTTCTGCGCGCGGCTGCATCGCTTCCGGCTTCTGCATTTCCCCTTGCGCAATCAGCCGCATCCTCCACAACCAAAATAGGCGATCTGGATCAGGCAATGGGGAACAGGTCAGCAGGAGTAACATGCCCGTGAAGCGACCTTATCGATTGATTTTTCTGCTCATGCTACCGGCGTTCATGTCACAGGCGCCATGGCCACGCGGACAACCGCTGCACCCGGACTTCGAACTCAACTACGCGCCCCGGATTCATCCAGCATTGTACCAGGGCCCTTATGGACGCTGGGTATCCATAATGACCATCGGTGAAAGAATCAAATCCAAATGGATGATCACTCAGCAAATGCCGCAGTGGACATGGGGAGTGATCAAGATGCGCGGCGCCCACTATTCAGTTGTAATGTTAGACAACATTTCAATTGAGATCAGGAAGATAGTGACGACAATTGATGCTCCGAAGCCGCACATACTTGCACTCGGAACTGCTTACGGCAGACGGACGAGTTCTTAACTTGGGTGACGCACAAATTGGACCGGAACTGAGCGGTTCGAATTGCTGGTCCTGCGATCCGCGAAATATTCCTTCGGATTTTCGTTTTGATGAGCCCATACTTGACTTTATTTTCAACGGGAAGGAATAGAAGCACGCGAGTCAGAATCGAACTGCCGAGTATGAAATAGTATTCGTTGAATTGCAGACATAGGTGTCTTTTTCCACGGGCTCTTTCTCGGCGCGACAATGAACGTGTCCTTTGAAGGACTTTGTGACTCAGCAACATTCGAATATGTTTTTAAAGTTTGGCCGAACTTACCGTGCTGCGAGTTTCGGCATGGCTACAAGTATGGCTGACAAAGCGGCGAATCGCGGTTCCCCTAAATTGGAAGGTCATATTTCGCTAACCTCCATATTTGACGAACCGGCGACGGCAAACCGGCGCATTAACATGATCCCCCCGCTCAGGGAACCCGATACAGCACCGCCCGGCTCTGGCCGGTGGGCAGCGGGCGCTCGCCCAGGCGCATAAAGCTTGCTTCAAATAGCTCAGCGTAATTGGCGCGCGCCAGCATTGGCGCGGATTCCATGACGGCAATTGTCTTTCCCGACAGTTTACCTCTGGCCATCTCCACAAAGGATCTGGCGTCTGCTTCGGTTTGAACGACCATTGTCCGCTGAGTGAAATAGTTGAGTCCTACATATTGTGCAAAGGTTGTATCGGTAAAGAGCCATACATCAGCGGGCGCCCTTGCGAACTCGCTCTGTACTTTTTGCAACTGGCGACCGGCGGCGTGGTAGAATTCTAATCCCAGCAGCGTGGCGACCGTCGAAAAGAGAAATAGCGCGGTGAGCGCTGTCAGTCGGAGTCGTCGCTTGAGGCCGCTGGCCGCACTGCGCTGCCACATTGCGTATGCGCGATCGGCGATGATCAGGCCCGGCAGAATACCCGCTGCCAGATAGCGCGGACCCCAGGTGACTACCCCATCATTGGGCGCAAAGCAGGGAACCAGCACAATGCCCAGCACGATGCTGTGATAAAGCAGCCGCAGGTTTTCCGTAAGCTGGCCGCGAATCGACGGCCACGCGAAGCTTACAAAGGCGCCAAGCAGCGCCGGCATATAGCCAAAATAGCCAAGCTTGGGCAGCGGACGCAGCCAGGCAAAGACCAGTGTGGTCCAGATCTGTACGCGCCAATTGTTTGCCGATTCGAAGAACTTTACATTGGCCAGGTAGCGCACGCCGCGCGGATCGCCATAGTCGAAAAAATGGAAAAGAATCAATGCCCCGGCCGCCGCGCCCAGGCCTGCTGCCAGGGAAATCGACTTGAAGAGTGAATGCCTGGCGGCGGTCGGCATCTTGACGCGCAGTTGCTGGCGCAGCCATCCTAGAAAAAGGAGACCGCACAGCGCCGCGCCGAAGAATAGCATTTCCAGCCGAAGCCAGGCGGCCAGCCCAAGCGCCAGGCCGCCGCCAGAATAGCGCATCAGATTTTGCAACGACTGAGTCGTTTCCTGCGGCTGCCCTTCCCGCTCCTGGCCAAGGGCCAGACTGAATCCGATAAAACTGATCAAACAAGCGACGGAGTTCTCTCCCGGTTCCAGCGCCAGCAACAACAATGGCGTGCAGCACACGGCAAAGAGTAGCGTCAGCTTGCTGCACCTCCAGAAGTAGCGCAGTACGATGAACATCGCGAGGATCGTACACAGATTAAACAGCGGAAGTGAAGCCGGACCGAAAATTGCATCCAGCAATGCGGCCAGCGCCGCGTAGGCTATCGGAAAGGGGCCCAGTTTTCTGGAACCCAACTCCACCAGATACACGCCACGAAACGGATAGAAACGGTAGTTCGGATCCAGATCCGCCGATGGATAGAGCAGTCCCTCCCGGCCCTGTTGCAGCGCACGCGCCTGGATCAGCTTGGTAAGTCCATCGCCAGTGAAGGTCCGGGAAGGCGACACCCTGGCGTAGCCCAGTAGCAAGAAAAGCAACACCAGAATCCAGGGGACGGCCTTTCGAAAACCTTGCTGCATAAGAAAATGGCCGGCGCAATTGCCCGCGGGTCAAATCTTTTCAAATGAGAGCCGTCCGCTGACGGAAAATGATTTGCTACAACGTCCGGCGACTGCCAGAGCAGAGCGTCAGCATTCGGCCGCACGGCCCAACCGGATCGACTCCTTGCAGCCTCGTCGCCTGATCATCGCCTTTGCTGCGGCACTCTATTTCCTGCTAAGTTGGAGATCCTTGGCCCGGCTTGCGGCGGACGCCGCCCTGCCCCTGGGCCGCGACCTTGGCTACTACTTACAAATGCTGGAGGGTCTACGCCTCGGTCGCGGCAGCGCCTCGCGGATCCTTGGGACCAGCAGCGTTTTTGAAACTCATTTCTCGCCCATTTACTATGTAGTTGTATATTTTTACGATTTGCTGCGCGCCTTTCTTGCGCCGCTTACGGCCGGATTGCTATTGGGCGGTCTTAGTCTGCTGGCGGCGCTGTTGATGCTTAGCAATATCGGCAGCAAACGCGGACCGCTGCGCGGTCCCTGGCTGGCGGCGTCGCTCTTGCTGACGTTCTGCAATCCGCTATCGCTCCAGCTTTTTGTTCATGGTCCACGGGATATGCTGCTGGCGCTGCCGGCGCTGGCCGGGATGCTCTGGGCTTACGAAGCGCGTCGCCCGGCGCTCTTTGTACTGGCCAGCGCCATCTGCCTTGCCTGCCGCGAGGACCTGTTGCTATTATTCCCCGGCTTTGCCCTGGCGGAACTGGCTGCGGCCCGACGCCGGCCGCGCTGGATTCTGCTTTTTCTGGCCGTCTTTGGCGCCGGAGCTCTGGCCATCACGCTGACCTCGCTGCTCACTGTGGAGCGTCCCGCGCTGACCGGACTGGAACGCTATCGTTACCTGGGTGATGGCTGGTCGCAGATTTTGCTTTCTCCGCTTCTTAATCCACACGCTTTTTTGGGCGGACTGTGGCGGCCAGTCAACGGACGCTTCGTGTTCCAGCTGGCCCTGTCCTTTGCCTTTTTGCCATTGCTGCGACCGCGGCTTTTGCTGGTCGCCGCCCCCTACGCTGTGCTCCTGATGCTGAATGGGGATGAAATAGTAGTCGTACAAACTATACATGGATACTATGCAGCGGCGTTGCTGCCGCCCCTGCTTCTGGCGGCGTTGCAGGCGCTTGGCGATTTACAGCATCGGGCATCGAACGCCGGGCCTTTGGCCTGGTTGGCGCCTGGCGCACTCTTGCTATTCTACCTGTGGGGCGGACCCTTATGGCGCGTACTTACTGCGCCCGATGGGGCAACCACGTTGCGCCAGGATATCGAGAAGCTGCGCCACATTGCCGCAAATGATCCTCGGCCGCTTTATGCGCCATGGGCGATTCTGCCCTACACTGGCGATTTGCTGCAGAGCGCGACCCTGCGTCTGGACCAGCCGGCCTCCGGACTGGCCGTGATTCCCGCCGATCTGTCGCGACCGGACCTCCTGCCGGAGGGCGCTACCCTGCACGCCTACCGGCTCTGGCTACTTGAAAGGAATATAGATTCCAGGCAGGTAGCGCGAAGCGGCGCGCTGGCCCTGATTGACCTGGATCGGCGTGCAGCGCCCGGGCATCTGCCGCTGTATCAAGCAGGCGCCATTGAAATCAATGCGCGCTACACCATTGCTGAAAATCAAATCGATCCAGTCGAGATTCGCGATCAGGGACGGATGGCGCGCATCGTTGGCGGCGGCCACGGTCCTGGTTTTCCGCCAGCGCGCCGCGAAATGGTTTCCGGCTTGAACAACCTGCAGGGATTGAATCTGAAAACAATTTCAGTTCTGGTTCGCCGTCAATCTTCCGAGCGTTGTCCTCCAGCCGTCCAACCTCAACTCATAGCACTATATGCAGATGGCTCCAGGCAGACAAAAAATCTCGTCGCCGACAGCGACCGCTACCAATGGCAGACGATGAATCTGGACGCGCGACGACCGCTGGCTTTTGCCGCACTTACGACCCGCGCTTGTGGTCTCTGGTTGCTGGACCGCTGGCGCCTGGAAGAAAGTTCGACAGGAGCGCAATGAGCAGTTTGGCCGCTTCAACCTTCAAACGCCTTGCGCTCTGCGCCGGAGGACGTTTGAAGCGCCCTGCCTTTCTGGCCAGCATCCTGGCAGCGAGCTTTCCCCTGTTCATCTACTGGGATGTCGCTCTGGGGCTCGGCACATTTGCCGGAGATTCAACCAATCAGGAGTTTCCGTTTCGCGTCTACTTAGGCAAGATGCTGCTGGAGGGCAGCTTTCCGCTTTATGCCCCGCAATTGAATTTTGGCCATCCCTTTCTGCCCGAATTTTTCTCCACGGCGCTTTATCCTCCAAACTATCTTCTTTCGCTGCTGGCCGCCGCAGGCGGGCTGCGCTACTGGCAGTGGGATACGCTGCTGCACATGTGCCTGGGCAGCTACTTGATGTTTCGATTTCTGCGCGGCAGCGGTCGCAGTCTTTCCGCGGCGCTACTGGGTGCGGCCTGCTTTGCGGGCAGCGCGCTTGTGCTTGTGCATTCCGGACACAACTCCTATTCGCGATCCCTGGCCTGGAGCGGCGCGCTGCTCCTTGGCGCCCGCCGGCTGGCGCTCCGCCAGCGCCCGGCAAACGCCCTGCTCTTCTCCTTTTCGGCAACGATGGCCTGGACCGCAGGCTCGCCGCCGGTCGCCTTCATGGCCTTGCTTGCTGCCAGCGCATACTTTGCTTTTCTCAGCTTTAGCCGCCGACGAATCAAGCGCTGGCTTGAGCCGCGGAGAAGCGCGGTTGCGCTGGCGATCGTATTGTTTGTCTTTGTGGCCCCGTCGCTGCTGCTTTTTTTAATCAGCTCGCCGCAGGCCGCTGAAGCGGCGCGATCCCAGTGGGAAAACAGCCTGCGCTTTGGATTTCACAGCAAGTGGCGCTCCTTCTTGCATCTATTCTACGGCGCCTGGTTTGACTACTGGCCCGACCCTGGCCACTGGGAGTTCAATGTCTATTGTGGCCTGCTGCCTGCGCTTCTTGCGCTTTATGCCATTTTTTGCAAGTCAATCAGCCGAGAACGGTTCTTCTGGCTATCCATTGCGGCGCTTGCTCTGCTATTTGCGCAGGCGGAAAATCCGGTCTACCGTTTCGCATTTCATTGGTTGCCCGGCTTTGGCATCTTTCGCGCACCCGGTCGCTATCTGTACTGGCTTCTGCTTGCGCTTTGCGTACTTTCCGCGGCCGCCTGGGATCGCCTGCCGGAGCGCACGGCGGCTGGCAGTATGCGGCGCCGTCCGCCCTGGCTCTTGCTGATACTTCTGGCCTTCCTGGTTTTATTAATATACGTTACACTACCATTTTACAAGAATCTAGATCGAATGGCCTGGGCTCTCCACTCCTGGCTGCGCCTGAGCCCCGAGCTCTTGGTCCTTGCCTGCTCCACGGGCATCATGTTGCATCGAAAATGGGGGCGACCGAATTGGCGAACTGCGCTTGCTGCGCTGACTCTGGCGTTGGCTGCGCCAGCTTACTTCAATAAAGTCACAACGCCGTTGGCGCAGGCCGAGGCTGCGCTGGAGGCGGCATCGCGACGCTGTGCAAACACGCCGCCCGGCAGTCGCTGTGCCAGCGCCAATCTGGAAGCGGCCGGCGCTGATAACTTTGCTTTACTTGGCGATACTTTACAATCCAGCGGGTCCATGCCGCTGGAGTCGGAACGGCAGTTGCATTTCAAACAGGCGCTCTACAGCGGTCTGCACACGCGGCAGCTGCGGCGGGCGGCGGCCTTCGATGGCGCGCCGCTGGCCTTTGTAACCGGCCGCGCCCAGCGCGTGCAAAGCCCGGAGCATGTTCTGCCACTACTGCGCCTGGCTGACAATGACTGTGCGCTGGTCGTGGAAGCTCCGGACGTCCACCGTGATAGCGCCGCGATGGAGGGCTGCTGGCGCCTCGCGCCGCCCGAATTTCTGGGACCAAATCGGATTCGTATTCAAATCCCTGAAGCAATGCAAACTTTGCGCGCTGCACGCCAGCGCTTTGATTTTCTGTATCTGTCACGATCATGGAGTCGCGGCCTATCGGTCAAAGTCGATGGCCGTGAGGTCCAGGCATTGCGCGCCAACTATCTCTTTGTCGCTGTGCGATTGCCGCCCGATGCCGGCCTCATTGATTTCGAAGAGCATTTTCATATGGCCTGGCCATAAGCTTCAGCGTCCGCTAAGGTTTGAACAGCTGATTCCGAAGTTCAGAACATGACTGCCCGCCGTCCATTTCAGGTCCCGATCATCTTGCTCCTTGCCCTGAGCGCTCCGCTCCTATCCCAGGAAAATCCGCTGGCGCCGGGGCTTTCGCCCGAGGAACGACGCGAGATCTTGCGGCGTCAGGAAAGCCTGTGGCAGGTGGAAGGCGACGGCTCTACGCCGTCCAGCGCTGCAGCGGACCTTCGCAATACCGAGGCCGCATTGCAAAAGCTAGCGGAGGCGCTGCCAGTCATGAGCGCGCAAATTGTCAGCGGTCCGGCGCAGCGGCTTACTCTTGCCGAATTGCAGCTGGAAATTCCGGCCAACGCCTTTGCTACCGGCGAAAGCATCGAGGTATGAGCCACGCCTATCCGGCCAACGGTCTGGTTCGAATCAATGCTCTGCGCAGCAAACAGCTGAAAATCTTCGCACTCCAGGGACAGGGCGAAGCTCAGCCTATTTTGCTTGGCGCCCTGCGCGCTATCACGACCCCAAACCGCCAGGCGCATAGTTCGATTGCTACAAGTTCCTGTCCGCTGGTTGGGACCATTCAAATGAAGCCTGTACCTGCCGCCTTGCTTGAAGACCGCAGCGCCTTCTTGCGCGCCATCGACATGCCCGACGTCTGAACGCCGCTGGCGCCATCAGGCGCTGGCGCTGTAGAGCGTATCGTCGAGCATCAGCAATTGCACTTGTTCGCCGGCGGCGCGAGCGCCTTCGAAGCATGCCGGCCGGGCATCCGCCAGCAAATCGGTTAAGCAGACAATGCTGTGCACCGGATGCGATGGATCGCTGAATTGTTCGCGTTCCAATCGTATGCCATCTTCATGTATCCAGGCCGTAGCCAGGCGTCCGCAAGCGCTCTGCAGTTCCGCCGCCAGCGAATAGACAAAACCGCCCAGAGCGCAAGCATAGATGCGCACTTCCTCCGTCGGCGCCAGTGCAATTGCCTTGCGCATCAGATGCAGGTGCGGCTCTGCGCAGCGCTTGCTTCTACCAGTGCGCTCGTCGTACTCCACCAGCAGTTGCAGTATTTTTTGAAATTCCGCCGCGCCCTGTCCAAGCTCCAGCCATTTGCGCCCATTCCCTTCTTTCGTCGTGGCCATCAGTCATCCTCCCGAACGCTGGCGTAGGGCCGGAGGGACTTGTTCCGCGCTTTACCGGCGCGGCCGGCGGCGCAATCTGGACCGGTGGAGAGCGAAGGCGGAGCGCCCGCCGGTCAGCAGGAAGAGCGTGAGCTTCTCGCACAGGATGAAGATCGCGGCGCTCGCCTGGATCAATGGCTGGCCGTGCGCCTGCCGCGCCTGACGCGCAACCAGTGGCAGGAACGCATTCGGCAGGGCGCAGTGCTCTACAACGGACGCCAGACGCGCGTCGCCCAGCGCTTGCAGCCGGGCGATGTGGTCCGTTACAGCTTTCGGGCTAAAGCCGAACCGCAGGTGCGCACCGATTTCAGCATCCTCTACGAGGATGGCGATTTGATGCTGGTCGACAAGCCAGCCAACCTCCCCGTGCATCCCTCCGGGATCTACCGCCAGAACACGCTCTACAGCCTGCTGAAGGACCAAATCGGAGAGGAGTTCCACGGACACTTTGTACAACGTATCGATCGAGAAACCAGCGGGCTGGTGCTGCTGGCCAAGCGCCCGGAGGCGGCGCGGCGCTTGCAGTTGCAACTGCAGGGCGATGGGATGCGCAAGGAGTATCTGGCCATAGTCTTTGGAGATTTTCCCGATGAACTTGACGCCAGCGGCTGGCTGCATCCCGATCCGGCCGGCCCGGTACAAAAGAAGCGCGCCTTCAGCCATCAGCGACGTCTGGCCGAAGCGGCGCTGCAGGCGGCCACGATCGAACGGGAGCAATGGCGAGCGGTGCAACGCGTGCGCACTCATTTTCGTCGCCTGGCAAAACATGCGGGAATGAGTCTGCTTGCGGCGCAATTGTTCACCGGTCGTATGCATCAAATTCGAGCCACGCTGCAATCGCTGGACTTCCCGATGGTTGGCGATAGCCTCTACGGACCTGATCCCGGAATTTACTTGCGACGTATTGAGGATCGCATCACCGAGCGCGACCGCCAGCTGCTGCTGCTGGAGCGCAGCGCCCTGCACGCCTGGCGCCTGAGCTTCCAGCATCCATCGAGCGGAGAACCGCTGCAATTTCAAGCGCCGCTGCCGGCGGATCTGGCGGCGCTTTTCCCCGATTGGCAGCCCGATGCGCTCTAGCACTCGCTGGCGGCGCGACGCAGACAGAGCCAGGCGCCGCCCGAAGCGGGGCTCAGGGGCGCATTCGTGCTGTCTTGAAAAATCTGCTCGATGACAAAGCCGGCGCCACGCGCAGCCTCGGCAAAGGCCTGCGGTTCAAACAATCGCATCCAGTGTCGGTCTTGCTCCAGCAGCGCTCCCCCTGTGCTGCGATAGCTATGAATGAGTTCGAGATAAGGCCGGCCGTCTCGTTCATGGTAGATCAGCTCGCGGCGCCGCTGTTGCGCCTGGTTGTCGCGTACAATAGAAGTCCATTCGGTGCTTGTGCGCCCCAGACGACGATAGGGCCCCGCCAACCAGATTTCCAGAATGGCCGGCGCGCCGGCCGGCAGGCTGAAGGCCAGTTCGCGCAGGGCCAATTGCCAGGCCTGCTCCTCGGCCAGATAATTCCAGACGCCAAAAAGCGAAAAGGCGCCGGAAAACGGCGCAGCCATCGCACGCATTGTGCTCCAGGCCTCCGGCGCCGCCAGATCGCCCTGCAGATAGCTCGGCCCGGGATGATCCTGCCTGGCAATCTGTAGCATTTCCGCACTGAGATCGACGGCCAGCACTTTCCAGCCCTGAGCGCTCAGCGTTGCGGCGTGTACTCCCGGTCCACAGCCAAGCTCGAGTATGGTTCCAGCCCCGGGCGCCGGAAGCTGAGCCTGTAGACATTGCAGATCGCGCTCCAGCTGCGCTGCGCGACGCTCAAGTTGAAAGTAGTCTTGAGCCAGATGGCGGTAGAGCGCCGGCAAGGCCTTCGTCGATTGTCCGCGGCTCTCTCTCACAGACCGAGGTGCTCGCAGAGTTCGGCAGCGTCGCGCGCCGCCAGCGCCTGCTCGGCCAGGCTCTTGCAGTAGCGTAGCGAGACGTCGCGTACGCCGGCGCAAAGATCGCGCAGCGAGGCAGGCGCCACGCTCAGATCGCGCAGTCCAAGACCCAGCAGGATCTCGCGCGCGCCGCGGCGCGCAGCCAGTTCGCCGCAAAGCGAGACCGGTTTTGTTGCGCGGCGCAGCGCCTCGTGAATCATTCGGAATACCGCCGGCTGATAGAAGAGCTCAAGGTCTGTAGCCTGCTCGCGAGCCAGGGCCATGGTGTAGCGGCCCAGATCATTGGAGCCAATGCTGAAAAAATCGCTCACCTCTGAAAAGACATCGGCCATCAAGGCCGCCGCCGGCGTTTCCAGCATCATGCCCAGTTCGATGCGCGGCGCTTCAATGCCCCGCTTTTGCAAACTTTGCTGCGCTTCCTGCAGCGCCTCGCGCACCGCCTGCATTTCGTCAACGCGCGCTACCAGCGGCGCCATGATGCGCACGCTGCCATCGGCGCGGCCCACGACCGCCGCCGCTTCCAGTATGGAACGCAATTGCCGCAGGAGCAGTTCGCGATTGGCCAGTAAGAAACGAACGCCGCGCAAATCGCGTTCATCGGTATAGAGCGGGAAGCGCTTATCTTCGCTGACATCCATCAAGCGCAGCGTAACCGGTCCGCCGCTCAGTCGCTGTAGCAGGTCCCGGTAGCGTTCCGTTTGACGTTCGTCTTCGTGCAGCAAGGAAGAGTCGCCCAGGTAAAGGAATTCGGTGCGAAACAAACCAACGCCGCTGGCGCCGCCAAGGCTGGCATCCGTCTCCTGATCATCGCTCAAATTCAAGAATAATCGAATCGACTCGCCATCCTGCGTTTGCACCGGCGACTGGACATGCTCTTGCGCTCGACGGACCTGCCGCGCCTGGAAGGCTCGCCACTCCGTCAGGCGTTGTTCGCCGGGATGGATGACCAGCTCGCCGCGCTCGCCATCGACCAGGGCGTCCCAACCGGCGCTGCACTGGTCCATCAAACCCTCGACATTGACCAGCGCTGGTAGACCGCGGCTGCGCGCCAGAATGGCCATGTGCCCTGCAACGCCGCCGCCCTCGGTCACAATCGCTGCACAATTGCGCAGCTCCAGCATCATTGCCGGGCTGACTTCGTGAGCCGCAACTACGGCGCCGGCCGGCATCTGCTGCAAGGCCGCCAGACGCAAGTCGCCCCCCGGGACGCCCATCAAATTGCCCAGCAGTCGCAGCCCGGCGTCGTTGACGTCCGCGGAGCGCTCGCGAATGATTTCGTTGTTACTTTTCTCGAGGAAGCCCTTGATGTTTTCAATTTCAACGGCCAGCGCCCACTCGGCGTTGATCGCCCGGCTGCGGATGCGGTCCTCGGTGGCGCTGATCAACATTGGATCTTCAAACATCAGGGCCTGTGCTTCGAAGATGGCCTGGAGTTCGGGGCTGATGCGGGTGTGCGCCAGGATCGCTTCCAGCTGGCTGCGGCTCTGGCGCATGGCCAGATGCAGCCGTTCAATTTCCGCTTCCACCGCATCGCGATCAATGCTCTGGTGCGGCAGGCTCAGCAAGGGGTCGTGCAGCGGGTAGAGCGCTCCGCGAGCGATGCCGCCCGAGGCCTGGGCGCCGCGCAGGACAATTTCGACCGCTCCGGGCATGGCGAAGGGTCGCCGCAGTGCGCCAGGGCAGGCAACTGAGTTTCGAAAAAGGCTTGTACGATGGGCCAAAATGAGCTTAACTGACAGGCGACATAATGGCCAGTCTGGACAAACCCCTCGATTTGCTGGATAAGTACCAGAACCTGCTGGAGGGCATGGACCCCCTGCGCCCCATGGGGCGCGTCGCGCAGGTGACCGGCCTGTCTATTATCTCCGATGGCCCGCCAGAGGTCAGCATTGGCGACATCTGCCGCGTGGAAACCGCTGAAAAGGGCCGCTACTTGAGTTGCGAGGTAGTTGGCTTTCGCAACCACCAGCTGGTGCTGATGCCCCTTGGATCGCCTGCGGGCATTGCGCCGCGCGCCCACGTCCTGGCCACCGGCCGACGCTTGATGGTTCAGGTATCGGACAGAATGCTGGGACGGGTCTTTGACGGCCTCGGTCGCCCGCTCGATACGCGCTCGCCGCTGCTTTCCAAAGAAGAGCGCGATGCCGATCAAGATCCGCCGCCGCCGATTTCACGGGAGATGATTCGCCGCCCGGTGGAGACCGGCATCCGCGCCATTGATGGAATGCTGACCATCGGCGCCGGACAGCGCATTGGCATTTTTGCCGGCACCGGCGTGGGCAAGTCGACGCTGCTGGGCATGATTGCTCGCTACACTCGCGCTGATATCAATGTGATCTGTCTGGTGGGAGAACGCGGTCGCGAGGTGAAGGAATTCCTGGAGAACGACCTGGGCGATGACGGCCTGAAGCGATCGGTCGTATTTGTCGCCACCAGCGATCGCGCCGCCATGGAAAAGGTCTATGCCGCCGGCTTTGCCGCTTCAACCGCCGAATTCTTCCGCGACCAGGGCCTGCAGGTTAATCTGTACATGGACAGTCTGACGCGCTACTGTATGGCCTTGCGCGAGGTCGGTATTGCCGCCGGCGATCAGCTGGGTCCGGGCGGCTATCCGCCCGGCGTTTGGTACCGACTGAGCCGCCTGGTGGAGCGCGCCGGGGCCAGCGAGAAAGGGAGCATTACCGGATTCTATACAGTGCTGGTCGAAGCCGACGACATGACCGAACCGGTCGCCGACAATGCGCGCGGTATTCTGGATGGACACATTGCCCTGACCCGTCGCCTTGCACAGCGCGGTCACTATCCCTCGATCGAAATTACCGAATCAATCTCGCGGGTCATGGATAAAGTAATCGCGCCCGATCATCTGGGCTGGGCTACGCGCTTGCGCACTTTGCTGGCTGCCCACAAAGAAAATGAAGAACTGATCAACCTTGGGGCCTACGCCCGCGGCTCCAATGCCGATGTCGATGCGGCCATCGAGAAGATGCCGCGCATTCAGGCCTTCTTACGTCAGGCAATTCAGGAATCCTCGCATATGGATCAGACCGTGGCCCGCTTGCGCGACCTGGTCACGGCGCAGGAGGAGGACAACTTCTATTAAGCGTTTTCGATTTCCGCTGGAGGGTCTGCTCCGAGTGCGCCGCCGCAAGGAAGAGGAAGCGCTCGGTCAACTGGCGCGGGTCATGCTGCGCGTCAACGTACAGCAATCGGCGCGCGACCAGGCCGCTCGCCTGGTCCGCGAAGAAATGGACCGCTTCGAAGGCGAATACCAGGAACGCTTTGATATTGATTTGTTCAAGATCTATGACCGTTACATTGAACGTCTGGAAAACGAAGAGCGCGTCGCTGTGCGAAAACTGGATGAAATTCGGCCGGAATTGGAGGCCGAAATGCAGAAGGTCATGGAGGCGCGCAAGCAGCGTCGCATTGTCGAGCTGCTCAAAGAACGACAGTATGCCCAGTACAAGCAGGACTTGCGCCGGATGGAAAAACGGGAACTGGATGAAGCGAATCGATTGCGCAACAGAAGCCCGCTGATTGCGGAGGACGGAAATGAAAGTAGAATCAGGAGAAAACCAAAACCTGCGGCAGCGCCTGAGCCGCTGGGCGAAGGGATTGATCCCAAAGACCTCGTCGAACCAGAACAACCCCAGCCGCCCCGAGACTACGTTCAAGAGTATCTTCGCCAGCGAGGCCTCGACCGCCCCGGCGCATGATCAGCCAGCCTTCAGCGCCGAACCCGGCGCTCTGCGGCGCGGCGCGGCCGGCATCGATGCGCTCGGGAGAGCGCGTAATGACCTTAAGGAAATGGGCGATGTGATCGACGATTTGAATCAGCGCATCAGCTCGCTGGAAAAGATCGCCGAAAAGTGGCGCGAGCGTTCGACGGAGTTTGATCGGCGGGCCTGAGCGCCTGAGCTGGAATCAGGAGTACAACGATGGGCGGACTGTCCGACAAAGTTAAGATCGTATACCTGACGGCGGTGATCCTCTTCTCGATGGGCGTCTTCGCTTATCTGCTGGATACCTGGGGAATCATCAACCTGGAGGAATACCTGCCCGGGATGAGCGAAACGGCGGATCAAGTTTCCTTCGAAGAGGATAGCGTATCTGAGCTCGATCGCCAGCAGCTGGATAAGGAACGGGCGCGCATCGAAGAGGAGCGTATTAAACTGGAGGAAGAGCGTCTGGCCCTCCAGGAGAAGCAGGCCGAACTGGACCGCAAGCAGCAAGAGCTGCAGGAGCGCGTGCGCGGCGTGGAAGCGCAGCAGAAGGCGCTTCAAGAGGATGCTGTCGCGCAACAGGACCGCAAGCGAATGATCGCACAGATGGCCGATCGCATGGGCAATATGCCGCCGCCGCAGGCCGTTGCAATTGTCGCCGGTTGGAGCAATACGGATCTGGTGGATGTTTTCCTGGAAATGGAGCGCAGCGCCGCCGATGCCGGCCGCACCTCGCTTGTTCCCTACCTGCTCACGCTCTTGCCCAAAGAACGCGCGGCGATGATCACGACCTTGATGATGGATGAGCGCGCCCGGAGTTTGCCCGAGTAATTCCCGGGCGGACGCCGGCGCCAAATTCATTGACCCGCCATTCCGCGGGGGCGAATCGGTTCAGGGTGTCCTCGCAGAGCGGCGTTCTCTTTCGGATCAGCACCTTTGGCGAATCGCATGGTCCCGGCGTGGGCGTAGTGCTGGACGGCTGCCCGGCAGGCATTCTTCTTGATCTGGATCGCATCCAGCATCAGCTGGAGCGGCGACGCCCCGGCCAGAATCTGCTGGTAACGCCGCGCAAGGAACTGGACCAGATCGAAATACTCAGCGGTCTTTATCAGGGAAGAACCCTGGGCACCCCGATCGCAATGATGGTTCGTAACACGGACAACAAGTCCGTCGACTATGACCGCTGGGCTGATCTCTATCGGCCTTCGCACGCCGACTATACCTACCACATAAAGTACGGCTACCGCACTCCTCATGGCGGCGGGCGGGCTTCTGTTCGCGAGACAATCGGGCGAGTCGCCGCCGGCGCCATCGCCGAACAAATCCTGGAAACCGAGCTGGGCCTTACGACCGTTGCCTGGGTCGATTCCGTGGCCAGCATTGAGGCCGGCCTGATGGATAAGCCGCCAGCCTCGCGCGCCGAGGTGGACCGGTCGCTGGTGCGCTGTCCGCACGCCGAGCGCAGCGAGCAGATGATCGCCCTGATCGAGGCGATGAAGAAAGAGGGCGATTCGGCGGGCGGTACGCTGGGTGTTGTGGTCTACAACGCCCCTCCCGGATTGGGAGAGCCGGTTTTTGACAAGCTGGAAGCGGAGCTGGCCCGCGCCTGCCTGAGCATACCGGCCTGCAAAGGTTTTGAATCCGGCAGCGGCTTTGCCGGAACCAGAATGCGCGGCTCCGAACACAACGATGCCTTTTTTAATCTTGAAGCAGCGCCGCCGAGTCCCGGCCAGGCTCCGCCGGCCTACGACTCGATCCCACGACTGGCCACGCGCAGCAATCGCTCGGGCGGCATTCAGGGCGGAATTTCCAACGGCATGCCCATTACGATGCGACTGGCCTTCAAGCCCGTAGCCACAATCAAGAAGCCTCAAGAAACAGTCAGCGAAAGCGGCGCTGCAGCGGAGCTGCGCGCAGGCGGTCGGCACGATCCCTGTGTGCTTCCACGTGCAGTCCCGATCGTCGAAGCCGCCGTCAGTCTTACGCTGATGGATATGTATTTGCGGCAAGCGGCGCGCAATCCGAGCTGGCGAGTGCGCTTTTCGCGCGCCGCCGCCGGCGATCCGGCCCTTTTTCCGGCGAATTCCCCGCCCCACGGAGGCGACTGATGAACCGAAGCCAAACCATCCGGATCATTGTACTTCTTGGGCTGCTGGGCAGCGCGGAGTGCAATCCGTCCGCCAGCGCCAGTTGTCGGGCCGGCTGCTCCGATGACGAGACAAACTGCTATCTGGCGCTGGGCCTCTACAGCAAGACGCCGGGCGGACAGAATGCCGATAGCCTGGCGCTGGGTTACCTTTCCTGTCGATCAGCGTTTTATGTTTGCACGGATACCTGCGACCAGGCGACAACGCGTCTGTAATCTTTGCCGCAAGCGGCGATGCAGGCGGGTGTATGATGCTGCGTACTCTAAGAGCAATTGCCATCCTTACGCTGACGCTCTTTGTCCTCTGTAAGCAGTCTGGACCAGCGCCGCTTGATGCAGCCCGCGCTCTTGCTCAGACCGAAGAAGCGATACGGCAGCACTACTTTTTCCCGGAAGGACAGGGCTGGACCTTTGCCAGCCTCTATACTGCAGCGGCTCGCGCCGTGGACGGAACGCGCGGCGAAAGCATCGCTGATCGCGAAGCATTGCTGCACCTCTTGCAGTCCCTGCCTGCCGATCGCCAGCGCGAGGCTACGTTGCATGCGCTGGAAGCAATGATGGCTGCGCTGCCCAAGGGATACAATCTCTGCACTCGACCGGAAAACCGAGCCCTGGAAACGGATCCGGCGCGCCGCGCCGGGGTTGGACTGGTGCTGCACATGAACGCTCCAGGCAAGATTCGCATTGTGGACGTCCTTGAGGGATCGCCGGCCTATCGCGAATCGGTCGAGGTTGGCGCTTACTTGCAATCCATTGAAGGGCAAAGCATTGAGGGTCTGAGCGTCAGCGATGCCGCCGGTCGTATCCGCGGCGAACCCGGAGAACGTGTCCGCATCGACCTGAGCAGCGGCAAGAGCTATAACCTCGAGCGAGGCGAGGTCCATTTTCGAAACATACTGAACAGCAGCTGGAAACTGGCCAGCGGCGGAGCGGCCGAGTACGTCATGTTGCGCGCCGCCAGCGGCGACGCGCCCGAGCAATTGCGCAGCCTTTTTGCGCGTATTGGCCAGCGCGAGGCAATCATCCTCGACCTGCGACGCATGTTCAACGGAGACTACGATCGCGTCTTTGCCATAGCCAATCTATTTGCGAATTCTGGCCCTCTTGGCGCCCTGCGCTACCGCTCCCAGGAAGAGGCCGAATACGTGTCGGATGTGGATCGTATTTACAGCGGTCCGCTCTATGTGCTGCTTGGCGATGAATCGTCGCCATATGCTGAAGTAATGGCTGCGGCGCTGGCCCCGGCGCCAAACGTCGAAATCCTTGGCCACAATGCCCGCGGCGAAGCCTTTCTATCGTACGAAGAACAAATCGATGGCGGCGCGGTACTGACAATTACGGCAGGCGTTGTGCTGGGTCCGGACAATCAGCCGCTCTATGAGGCGCCTCCAAAAGTAGATGAAGAGTCGCCAGCCCCCTTGCCACAGCATGCGCCGCTGGAATTCCCTGATCGCGAAGATCCCTTGCAGATGATCCTGGCCCGTAAACTACGCGCCGTACTCGGCTAGGCGTCCAATGCGGAAGCGGTCGGCAGATAACGCAAGTTGCACGGCTGTTAGCCGAAGCCCAGCGCCAGGCCGCCCTGATAGATCGCCAGCGAACAGAGATAGGCCAGAACCGTCATATACGTGAACAGGAATAAGCCCCAGCGCAGACTGTTCAATTCGCGCACCACAGTGGCCAGCGTGCTCATACACTGACTGCAGAGAGCGAAAAAAACCATCAACGATATGGCGGTCAAAGGCGTGAACACTGCCTTGCCCTCCTCCGTTCTGGCTTCTGCCAACCGCCGCCGTAAGTCCGGCGAGTCCTCGCTTTCGCCGGCGCCCAGGTTGTAAACAATGCCCAGCGTGCTGATGATGACTTCGCGCGCCGGAAAGGCGCTGAGAATGCCCACCGAGATTTTCCAGTCAAAACCCAGAGGAGCAAAGAGCGGCGCCACGCTGCGGCCCAGACGGCCAAGGTAGCTCTGCTCCAGATTGGCCGCGGCGATGCGATTACTCAGCTCCTGCTCAAAGGCCTGACGTGCAGGGTCCTCAGGTTCTCGTTGCAACAGGGAAGCGTGGTAGGCGCCGTACTCGGCGCGAATGCCTTCGCCTATTTCCTCGGATCGCGGGAAGTAGCTCAAGGCCCAGATTACTATAGATAGCGCAAAGATTACCGTTCCAGCGCGCGCCAGAAACTTCCAGGCCGATTGGTAGGCGCGGTAACTCACATCGAAGAGATGCGGCAATCGATAGGGCGGCATTTCCAGTGTGAAGGGCGTAGCCGGCGTCTTCAGCAAGCCGTGATTGAGCAGCCAGGCAATGGGCAGCGCCAGCAGCAGTCCGAGGGCGTGGATCGCAAACAGCGCAAGGGCCGCCCAGCCGGCGCCATAGCGCGGCTCGATGAAGGCGCTGATCAATAGCAGGTAGACCGGCAAGCGTGCTGAACAACTCATCAGCGGCGAGATCAGGATGGTAGTCATCCTGGCCCTCTGGTCGGGAATGACTCGCGCCGCCATGACGCCTGGAATAGCGCAGGCAAAACTGCTCAGCATCGGAATAAAGGCGCGCCCATTCAGGCCGGCCCAGCCCAGCAGTCGGTCCATCAAAAAGGCGGCGCGGGCCATGTAGCCGCTGTCCTCAAGGAAGGCCACAAGCAAGAATAGGATTACAATTTGCGGCAAAAAGACCAGCACCGATCCAACGCCCGAAAGTACGCCGTCCACCGCCAGCGATTGCAGCACAGGCGCGCCAGCCAGTTGCAGGCTAAGCTGTTGTCCAAGCCAGTCGAAGCCAGAATCAATTGCATCCATCAGCGGCGCAGCGCCGCTATAGATTGATTGGAAAACCAGAAACATGATTCCGGCAAAAATACTCAGTCCAAAGAAGCGATGGGTGAGCAGCCGGTCGAGGCGCTGGCTGAAGCCTGGCGCCTGCAATTTCTGACGCCGCTCTACGGCTCTGACTGCTTCCTCAGCCCAACGATATCGTTCCACGGCAATGGCTGCCGGATTGGGCAGCGACCTGGATCGCACACTGCGCACTTTCTCTAGTTCGCCATTGAGTCGTTCACGCAAGCGCTGCGAGGGAATGAGCGATGGGTCCGCTGCCAGCTCCCGCGCTTCAAACAAGGTCAGTCCGCTTGCGGCGGCGTGATCGGCAAGGCGCCGCGCAGCCTGTTCCAGATCAGCTTCGAATCGCAATGACAGTTGTTGCTGTCGCCTTTCCAGTAAGGCTTGATCCATCGCAACAAGCAGTTTCTGAATTGATTCGTTCTCGCGCCCGCGGATCGGAACAACCGGCGCATCCAGGCGATTGCTGAGCGTTTCAAAATCGATTTCGATGCCGCTCTTTTGCAGAGTGTCGGCCATGGTGGCCGCGACCAGCACCGGAACGCCAAGCTCGGCAATCTGCGAATACAAAAACAGGTTTCGACGCAGGTTGCTGGAATCGAGTACAAATACAATCAGGTCCGGACGCCTGGTCTGGTCCATCCGTCCAGCCAGTACATCAGCAGCGGTATGTTCATCGGGTGCGATGGCCTTCAGGCTGTAGAGTCCCGGCAAGTCGATCAGTTCGACGCGGCCGACGCCTGGCAGCGCCAGATGACCGGTCTTCCGCTCAACAGTCACTCCAGGATAGTTGCCAACGCGCTGTCGGGCGCCGCAAAGCGCATTGAATAGCGATGTCTTGCCGGTATTCGGGTTGCCGGCCAGGGCAATCGTCAACAGACGATTTTCTGTTGGTTGCGTCGCTCTGCCGCTCATACGGCGTTGCTATCCGCATCCGCGCTCTTGCGCACCAGAATCGATTGCGCCTCTGCTCTGCGCAGGCAGAGGTCATAGTCAACAACGCGCACTTCCAGCGGGTCGCCAAATGGGGCGCGTTTGACAATCCGCACCCGGGCGCCCGGGCTCAGACCCATCTCCAGCAATCGCATCGTCCCTGGCGACTGGTCCGCCAGCGCACAAACCTCGGCGCTTTCGCCGGGCGCCAATTCGGACAGGGAGTGCAGCTCAGGACTCAATGCAGGCCTTCTTTAGCACAATGGCTGCAAACCGCCGTCTGGCGGCGAGTACGAAAGCGGAACAGGCGCAGTAGCAGGTACGCCACAGCCAGAGCCACAAGGAGCATTGCCAGCATCAAATCCAGAAATCCCATGGACGCTTCTCCCGCTTTCCAGCATACTGGGCTCTTACGCGTTTGGCGTCAAGTGAATCTGAGATTCATTCTCAGATTCTTGCTTCTGGCGTCGACATTGGTAACCACGGGCATTACAAAAACTCCAAACACTAGCCGCGAAGATGCTGCTGAGGGTAAAAGAAATCACAACTGGGGAACGCTTCCGCGATGTACGCGAGCGCTCGCTGCGGCTGGCTGCAGGACTTACGGCTGAAGATCTACAGCTGCAATCCATGCCAGACGCCAGTCCCGGCAAGTGGCACCTGGCGCACACCACGTGGTTTTTCGAGACCTTCGTGCTGGCCGATTTTGCCCCGTCGTATCGGCCAAAGCATCCGGAGTATCGCAACCTGTTCAACTCCTACTACGACGCCGTGGGTGATCGGCATCCGCGGCCTGAACGCGGACTGCTCTCGCGTCCAGGGCTGGAGGAGGTGCTGGACTACCGCCGCCGCGTTGAAGAGGCGTTGCGACCCCTGCTGGATGGCGAGGACGCGAGGCTGCAGTCGCTCCTTGAACTGGGCATCCACCATGAAGAGCAACATCAGGAACTTTTCCTTACCGATCTAAAACATGCCTTCTCGCGGAATTCGCAGCGACCGGCAATGCGTCCAATTGCATTGCCCCCGGCGGCTACGGCGGCGCCTCTGGCCTGGCATTCCTTTGCCGCCGGTCCAGGCCAGATTGGCGCGGGCGAGGACGGATTTGCCTTCGACAATGAGCGGCCGCGTCATCCTGTATTTGTTTCGGATTTCCAGATAGCCAGTCGCGCCCTGAGCAACGGCGAGGTATTAGATTTTGTGGAGGCCGGAGGCTACGCACGCCCCGAGTTCTGGCTCTCCGACGGCTTTGCCATAGCGCAGCGCGAGGGCTGGCGCTCGCCGCTCTACTGGCGCCAGGTCGACGGTGAGTGGCTCGAATTTACGCTCCATGGCGAGCAGCCTCTGGATCGCAACGCGCCGGCAACGCACCTGTCGCTTTACGAGGCGGATGCCTGCGCCGCATTCTACGGCGCCCGGCTGCCGCGAGAAGAGGAATGGGAACTTGCTTGCCAGTCGCTGCTGGAAGCGAGCGACGATGCGCTCTCTGGCCGCTTTCAAGACGGCGAACTTTTTCATCCCGGCGGCGGAGCAGCCTGGCTAGGCGATGTCTGGGAATGGACAGCCAGTGCATACGCCGCCTATCCCGGATACCGACGACCGTCTGGCGCCGTCGGCGAATACAACGGCAAATTCATGAACGGACAGTATGTGCTGCGCGGCGCAAGCTGTGCTACGCCGGAGCGCCATGTGCGCGCTACCTATCGAGACTTCTTCTATGCCGGACAGCGCTGGCAGTTCAGCGGGCTGCGCCTGGCGCGGGATGTACAATGAAAACGGCTGGCCTGGAACGAGACGAACTGGGGCGTATATTGCGCGGGCTGCGCGGCAGTCCGCGCGAACTGTTTCCGGCCCTGCTCTACGACCGACAGGGCTCTAACCTCTACGAAGAGATCTGCGCGACGCCAGAGTACTATCCGACGCGCAGCGAACTCGAGATTCTGGATATTCACGGCGAAAGCATCGCTCAGCTGGTCGGCAAAGGCGCCCTGCTGATCGAGCCGGGTTGCGGCGCGGCGACCAAGTCGGCGATCCTGCTGGAATCGTTGCACGATGCCGCTGGTTACATTGGCATTGATGTGTCAGCCAGTATGCTGGCCGAGGCCTGTCAGGGATTGCGCGAACGCTTCCCGGGACTGCCAGTCCACGACCTGAGCTACGATTTTAGCGAATCATTTAATATTGAACTTCCACCGATTGCCGCCGAGCGGCGCCTGTTCTATTATGCGGGTTCTTCCATTGGCAACTTCCATCCGGAAGAAGCAGTGGATTTCCTGGGCAACCTGGCGTCTTGCGCAGACAGCGGAGACTTGCTGCTGATTGGCGTCGACTTGCTCAAAGATCCGGCGCTGTTGCATGCCGCCTACAATGATCGCGCCGGCGCTACGGCGCGCTTTCACAAGAATGTACTGGACCGACTGGTGCGCGACTACGGCGCGACGCTGCAATGCAGCTGCTTCGACCACTATGCCTTCTTCCATCCGGCACAGTCCCGCATTGAAATGCATCTGGTAGCCAATCGCAAAACGACGATTGAACTGGAAGATGAGCGCTTTGATTTCCAGGCAGGGGAGAGCCTGATCAGCGAATACTCCTACAAGTACACGACCGCGTCCTTCTCAGAACTGGCGGCGCGGGCCGGATGGAATCTTCGACAGAGCTGGACCGATAGCAAGGCGCGCTTTGCAAACTTACTTTTCGCTCTGGGCGACGGCGACTGAGCTGGCGCCGTCTTCCGGCGGATGATCCGGCAGTCGCAGATCGTTGAGCGCCTGTAAATCGCCGCGCTGCAGATAGTCTTGTAGAAATCGCTCTACGTCCTCGGCGCTGCGCAATCGAAACCACCGTCCCTCGGGATAGGCAACCTGCACCGGACCTTCCTCGCAGCGATCCAGGCAACCGGACGAGTTGATACGGATGCGCATTTTCAGACCGTTCTCTTTTACCCTGCGCTTCAGCAGATTGCGCAGCTCCGCCGATCGCTGGCGCCCACAGCTAACCCGGGCCCCTTCCTCACGGACATTTTCGCAAAAAAAGATATGCGCATCGTAGTACATGGTTTGGCCAGCTTCAGGTTCTTGCCAGTTTACGCAACAAACGCGCCGGAAGAAAGCTGCGCAGTTCGCCGGATTCAGCTGAGAACAACTGCAACTCCATACAGGAGGATTTTCGAAAGTCGATGTGCAAGAAGGATCTGGCGGCAGCGTCGCTGTGCAGGAGCCCGCTGGCCATGTCGCTCAAATCAGGCTCGTGGCCAACCAGAGCGATGCTGGTCAGATCAGCGGGCAACTCCTGCAGAAGCTGCGCAAGCGAGGCAAAATCGGCGCCCGGATTAATGCGCGCATCGCTGCGCAATTCGCCGCCCAGCCGGCGCCTCAGAATTTGCGCCGTCTCCAGCGAGCGTCGCGCCTGAGAGCAATAGATCCACTGCGGCGCGACGCCCAGCGCGCGGAGTCCGCGCGCCGCCTGTGCACAACGCTTCCGGCCGCGCGCCGTCAGCGGACGCTCCAAATCCTCGCCCTCGAACCTTGCCGATTCCGCAGCAATTCCGTGTCGAATCAAATACAGTCGCATTGAGGCCGCGCCAGACTTCGCTTCTCTTCCAGGCTGGGCCATTTTCTATCGCTGGCAATGAAAAACTATCGCCGGCCTGCAGGCTGCGTATTCAGTCTGGCGGGCGGCGGGATACAATGTTTGCCTGGTTGCAGAATGTACTGGATCAACGAATTCTACGTCACTTTCGCGAATCGCGCAGCCCGGTTCAGGAGTTGGCGCTGGCCAGCGCCGTTGGCATCTTCTGGGCGCTCACGCCTTTGATCGGAATTCAAATGCTGCTGGTTGGCGCCGCCTGGGCTCTGCTGCGTCCGCTTGGATTCCGCTTCCAGCCTGCGATTGCCATGGCCTGGGTTTGGCTCACCAACCCGATTACCATGCCGCCCTTCTATTACGGCTTCTATATTACCGGTTACTGGATTTTTCGGGCCGCCGGCGCTGAGATGCAGGCCGTCGGCTTTGACGCCTTTCGCGAAGTACTGCAACAATCGCTACAGATGGGCGTTGCCGATGGCCTGCTGTTCTGGCTGAAGTACATGGCGACCGAGCTTGGCTGGCCGATGCTGGCCGGCGGTTTTGCCATCGGGGCGCCTTGTGCAGCCCTCGGCTATCCGTTGACGATCGCTCTGGTCAACCGCTTCCGCCGCAGCGCCGCAGCCCGACTGGGTCTGAGTTTGACACAGTGGGAGGACCGCTTTGTATTCCATCGTCACCCGGACATCAGTCTCAGCGTAGAGGAGTCGGCGGTGATCTGGCCGGCGGCCGAGACGGGCGTTGCAGCGCGCACTTTGCCGAAGACTAAAAAAAGAACAAGAGGCCAGCAGGCGACGCCGGCGCAGCCAAAGAGCCGCGCTGGAGCCAAAGCCGCAGCAAAATCGTCGCGAGGCAAAGGACGGTCTCGCGGCGCTGCTTGAATCAGCGCAAGAGCGTAAGGATAATTGCCTTCTGCGCCTCCAAGCGATTCTCGGCCTGCTGAAAAATCAAGGAGCGCGGGCTTTCCACCAGTTCAGCGGAAATCTCGTAGCCGGGATGAATGGGCATGTCGTGCAGCACCATGGCCCTGGAATCTTCAAGCAATTGCTCGTTTAGCTGGTAAGGGAGCATGGTCTTGATGCGCTCTTCTTTCAGGCCCTGGTAGCCTGGATCATCGAAGAACTCCATGTCTACCCAGGTATCCGTATATACGTATTCGGCATCGGCCACAGCCTGCCGTGCATCGAGCGTTTCACGCAGCAGCCCGAGTTTTTCCAGTCGCTGCTTGAGCTGCTGGTCGACGCTTTCCGCCGGTGCAATGGGCGTAACCAGCGTCAACTGCACGCCAAAGGCGGCGCAGATTGCCAGCAGCGAATTGGCCACATTGTTGTGGACGCCTATGTAGGTCAGTCGTGCGCCCTGCAGGCTGCCGCGATGTTCGTAGATCGTCAGCATGTCCGCCATGGCCTGGCAGGGATGGTAGAGGTTGCAGCAGCCGTTGATCAACGGCGCCGTGGCCCCGGCGCGCAACTCCAGCAGATCGCTGTGCTGCTTCATGCGCGCCATGATCAGCGCCGCATTGCGCGAAAGATATGCTGTCTCATAGCGAATCCGGGTGAGTTTGAAGTTGGTGGCATTCCAGTCCAGAAAGATGGCATGCCCGCCCAGTTCGGTCATAGCGGCTTCGAAAGAGACGCGCGTTCTGGTGGAGGTCTTTTGAAAGAGCATGACCAGCGTGCGTCCGGCAAGGGCGCCCGAATAGTTGTGGCGCGCGCCCTTGACTCGCAGCGCCAGATGCAGAACTTCCCGGATCTCTTCGTCCGGCCAGTCCTTCCAGCTAATCAGGTGGCGCGTTGCTGCTGCAGTCATTCGCTACAAGTCCGTACTCTCTTCTATTAACGGCGCCTGACGGGTTGCTGAAAAAGCCCTTGCGGGGACTTTTTCAAGCTCCGCCGGACCGATCAGAGGCCGATGCCGCGCCGATTTTCGCTGTCCCCGACGTTTCCGGTTGAAGCCAGCGGCCCCCTCGCCGGATGGTAGGCTTTGCTCAGGGCGCCGCGCGCCTCCGCAAAGCCGGTCCGCGCCAGACTGAAGAAATGACAATGAAGTTTTGCTCAGCCTGCGGCGCCCGCCTGGAGTGGCGCATTCCGGAAGGCGACACCCTCCACCGCTACATCTGCGGCAGCTGCCAGACCGTTCACTACCAGAATCCGCGCATGATTGTTGGCTGCCTGCCGGTCTGGCAGGAAAATCGGGTACTGCTCTGCAAACGGGCCAATGAGCCACAATCTGGCAAATGGACGCTGCCCGCTGGCTTTCTGGAAAATGGCGAACGGGCCGAAGACGGCGCCGTGCGCGAAACAATTGAAGAGGCAAATGCCAGCGTCCGTCTTGCTGGACTGCATACGGTGTTCAGCGTGCCGCACATCGGCCAGGTGTACCTGCTTTTCCTGGCGGAACTTCTCAACCTGGATTTCTATCCGGGTCGCGAATCGCTGGAGGTGCGTCTCTTTACGGAAGCGGAAATCCCCTGGTCGCAACTTGCATTCAATTCTGTTCGCTTTGCTCTGGAACGCTACTTCCTGGGCGCCAACAAAAGTTCGGATAGCACAAACCTGGGCGCCTACATCCACACGGAAGCTTCCGAAGATCGTCAGTAGCAAACCGCAAAAGGCCGCTTGCCGCTTGCCAGAAACTCAACGGCAATATTCTTCGCGGGCCAAGGCGGCGTTTACGCTTCGGCGAAATGCGCTATGCGGACAGGACGCACTGAGACCTTGACCGGCCAGCGCCGCCTTCAATTTTTCGAACTCCAGATGCGAAAGCTGGTACTGTCCCCGGTTCCAGACATGCGACTCAGCGCTGGCGTTGAGGTCCCGCACGCGCAGCTCGACGTAAACGCTGTCCACAGTAGTCATGTACCAGGTGCGCGTGAAGTCGATGCAAACCTGCTCGCTGGCTTCCATCGGCTGGAAACAGGTCGGCGCCGCATGGAGTGCGCCGGCAGTCAAAGGAGTAATGAACGCAACCAGCGTGATTGCCGAAAGTAGAGCAAGGCGAAAGATTCCGATTTTCACAACTGAGCCCCCTATGGTTGATAGGACGCTGTAAGAACGCTGAGAAATATTAAAACCTTGTAAGCTCTTCTACAAGGAAGCGATCTTGCGAGTTAGTCTCGACTCAGAGCTTGCGCAGCAAGGTCAGTCCGTCGCCAAGGGGCAGCATTGCAATTTGTACGCGGCGATCCTGGCTCAGGGATGCATTCAATTGCCGAATCGATTGTGTATCAATGTCCGTGCTATCCGCGACCAGCACCCGGCCGCCCCAAAGCGTATTATCAATTGCAATTACGCCGCCCCTCCGTACCAGCTGCAGGCTGCACTCGTAGTAGTGCTGATAGCTCGACTTATCTGCATCGATAAAAACGAAGTCAAAGGACTCAAAGGCATCGGGAAGATCGAGCAGCTTCTCCAGCGTTGCCAGCGCGGGCCCCAGGCGCAGCTCTACCTTGCCGTCGACGCCGGCCTTGCGCCAGTAGCGCCGTGCAATATCGGTCCATGCCTTGCTCTGGTCCAGGGCCAGCAGGTACCCGTCGGCAGGAAGAGCAAGGGCGCAGGCCAGAGAGCTGGCGCCAGTGAAGACGCCAATCTCCAGACAGCGACGGGCGCCTATCAGCGGCAGCAACCACTGGAAAAAGTGGGCCTGGGCGGAGGAGATCTGCATCCCGGCCTCGGGCATAGCAGCCGTTTCTTCGCGGAGCGCCGCCAGCAGAGGGTGCTCAGGACCGCTTACGCTGGACACGTACTGCTCCAGCGCATCAGACATCTGAATTTGATTTCGACTCAAGGATGGGCGTCCCGGATGCCGGGCAGTGCGAGAGGGGAGCTGCGTCAAACGCCGCTCAGCGGCCGGCTTCCAGCTCCGCCTTGCGGCTCAGCAGGGCCAGAGCGTATTTGCTGGTCAGCCCCTTCATGTTTTCTTCGGTCTTCTTGATGGCCGCCTGCACCTCAGGCAGACTCATCTTGTTGACTTTCTTGTTCTTCTTTTCGGCTTGCTCTTCGGACATGGTCAGAACGGCGATCTTTTCGCGAGCGGCTGCGCCAACAAGTCAAAAAAGTGCGCTCCAGGCGCGCCCGGCCGTGGTCGGCGACCAATCAAAGGCCGATCTGCCACTCATTGAACTGATTGCGACGATCATAGTATGCGGCAATCATCATATCCATCGAGTAGAGCGCCGTGCGCAGGTTCAGGAAAATGAAACGCAGGGCCTTGAGTTGGATCTCCGGGGAGGTCCGGTCCAGGGTACCCGGTTCGCGGTAATTGTGCCGTAGCGTTTCCAGCTCCACGGATTGCACATTGGGGTAGTAGAGACGCATCAGCTTGCGCGTCCAGAGGTTGGGATTGTATACGCTTCGCGTGAGAGAATCAAGCACAACGCAGTCGAGCTTCTTGTCCTGCGTGTAGTGGAAGATGATCAACTTCTTGGAGTTGACGAAAGTGCCGTCGCGCCAGCTGCCTGGGTTGTCCTCCAGAACGATCTCCTGGTAGGCTTCAAACTGTGGATAGAGTCGAATCAGTTCAACGTGCTTTCTGGCCACATCCTCAATGGCGCGCTTGACGTTGTTGATTTCGCTGGTCAGCAGTCGCTCCATTTCATTGCGATACTGCCCTTCCTGCGGGTTGTTCCCCCAGGACGTAGAATAGAACATTGGACGATCAGTTGGATTGACTGGCTGGCTGCTGCGGTTACGGCAGGCGCGCAGTTCGTCCTGCACCTGCGCCGGAGCGACGTTCTGATTCTGGGAGCTTCCGGCCAGCTGCACCGGCGACGGATTTTGCGTCTGAGGATTGATGTTGGTGGGCGGCGGCGATGTGGGCTGCGCCTGGGCCCAGAGTCCGCTGAGGGTCGATATGACCAGCGCCATCAGTGTAGTCATCCGGCGAAGATTCCAGGGTGCTTGCATGGCCATATATCTCCTGTTGGACTCTTTCGGAGAGGCGGATAAGGCAATTTAGGGCGCGACTGAAAAAAATTCAAGCGCTCCTCGCCAGAAAGTCACGCAAAATCAGGCCGCGCGCAAGCGCGATTTCAGAACCCCGACTTCTTGGGATTACAGGCCGACAGCACCGAGCCATAGAGGCCGACGACAAAGGTCTGGGGCTGGTTGGGAATGCAGGGCGTCGATGCCAGCAGCCACATGCAGGTTTCGATGCGATCAGCGCGGTAGTGGGTGTCGTTCAAAAAGGCAGGCACCGTATAGTAGTAGGCGTAATAGGCGGCCGCCTGGTTCTGAGGGCAAAGCTGCGCATTGATCGCCACGCCAAGACGCAATTGAGCCTTGGCCTCCCGGCGATTCAAGGTATCGATGCCGGTGAAGAATCCGACTTCATCGCCCCCCATCTGACCGCAAGCGGCTGAAACGCAGAGCAACAAAACAGCGGCAAGCCATGCAAGTCGGCGCATCGCAGGGCAGGCTTGCCGCCCTGGCTGCGATGTAAACGGCTTTTCGTCAGAGGCTGCTTCGGGCGCGCTGCCCCTGACGCAAGCAAACGGTCGCGTCCGACGCTGGCGCGACGCCCGACAGGGCATTGCTGCGGACCATCAAAGCAGGTATCCTGGACTCGAACACGGAGGGCGGCCGCCGCAGTGCGGATGATTCCGCTCCTGATTGCGAAGTCCGTCAGTTGAAATAGATCAATGGGCGCAAAGAAAAAGAGCACGGCAAAAAAGAAGAGCAAGGTCCAGACAAGCGGCGTTGTTCGTAAAGCGTCGGCAAGCAAGACCTCGACCGGCGCCAGGCCAACATCCCCCGACACGACGGCGACGGCCAGGAGCTGGCGTCTGGCTGACATTCGGCGCGCGTGGATCGAATACTTCGAAGGGCAGAAGCATCTGCATTTGCCTTCCGCCGGGTTAATACCGGCCGGCGACCCAACGCTGCTATTTACGACGGCCGGCATGGTGCAGTTCAAGCCCTACTTTGCCGGCGCCGAGACGCCGCCCTCGCGCCGCGCGATCACCATTCAAAAATGTCTGCGAACAACCGACCTCGAAAACGTCGGCAAAACTGCCCGTCATCTGACCTTTTTTGAAATGCTTGGCAACTTCAGCTTTGGCGACTACTTCAAGCGCGAAGCAATTCGCATGGCCTGGGATTTTTCGCTCAACTGGCTGAAGCTGGACGCAGAACGCATTCATGTAACGGTCTTCGAAAGCGACGACGAAGCGGTGCAGATCTGGCGAGAAGAAGCCGGCCTGCCCGCTGAGCGTATCACCCGCCTCGGCAAGAGCGACAACTGGTGGGGCCCGGCCGGCGATTCCGGCGCCTGCGGACCGTGTTCGGAACTCTACCTGGATCGCGGCGCCCAAATCTGCGAGCACTGCACTTGCAGCGACAAGAGCAAGTGCGCTCCAGGCGGCGAAGGCGATCGCTACATGGAATACTGGAACCTGGTCTTCAATCAGTTCCACCAGGACGCGGCAGGGAAGCTTCATCCGCTGCCCATGACCGGCATCGATACGGGAGCTGGCCTGGAGCGCATGGCCGCGCTGCTCAATGATCTGGATTCTGTTTTTGACACGGACGAAATGGCGCTGGTCATGAAGCGCATCGAAGAGCTGAGCGCTGAACTTCGCGCCGATGGCCAGCGCATCGCCTATTCAGCAAAGACGCGCGAACCATTTCGAGTGCTCGCCGACCACGCCCGCGCCGCTTCTTTCTGCATCGCCGACGGCATTTATCCCGGCAACACCGGCCGCGGCTATGTCATTCGCCGCATCATCCGCCGCGCCCTGCTCTTCGCCCGTGAGTTGGGCATATTTGCGCCGATTCTGCACCGCCTCAGCGGCGAGCTGGCGCAAATCTACGGCGCATTCTATCCCGAGCTTAAAGAACGCGCCGCGGAGATTGAGCGCCGACTGCGGTCCGAAGAGGAGCGCTTCTTACGCACGCTGGAGCATGGACTTGGCAAATGGGATGAGTATCTCAAAGAACGCCGCGCCAGCAATTCTCCTCTTTTCAGCGGCGACCGCGCCTTCACGCTCTATGACACGTTTGGTTTCCCGCTGGAGATGACCATTGAACTGGCAGCGCGGGCTGGCCTGACGGTAGACCTAGAGCGCTTTGAAATGCGCATGGAGGAGCAACGGCTGCGAGCCTCGCAGGCGGCGCGCTTCAAGGATTTCACCCTGCCCTCTGATCTGCCAGTTCGCGCCGAGCAGGCCACAACCTTTGTCGGCTACGATCTAGACGCGGCGCAATCTACGGTGCTGGCAGTTCTGCAAGGCGAGACGACTGTCGCCAGCTTGCAAGAAGGTCAAAACGGGATCGTAATACTGGATCGAACTCCCTTCTATGCGGAAGGCGGCGGTCAACTCGGCGACCGCGGTCAACTCAGCGGAACGGATGGCGCGCTATTTGAGGTCAGCGATACGCAAAAGGTCGGCGGATTTTATTTGCACATTGGCGAAATGAAGGCCGGGACACTGCAGCCAGGCTTCGTAGTTGAAGCGGCCATCGAACGCGAACGGCGCGATGCCTTGATGCGTCATCACAGCGCCACGCACCTGCTCAATCAGGTTTTGCGTCAGAAACTGGGCGATCATATCGTACAAACTGGCTCGCTGGTATCGCCGGACTATCTGCGATTCGATTTTTCTCATTCCGAGCGTATTGAACCGGCTCGGCTGCAGGAAATTGAAGCGGCTGTCAATGAAGCGATCGCCGGCGCCGCAGCAGTGCAGGCGGAGGTGCTGCCCATCGAAGAGGCGCGCAAGAAAGGCGCGGTGGCGACCTTCGGCGAAAAATACGGTTCTCAGGTGCGCATCGTCAGCATGGGTGCGCGCGGCGATCTGTCGCTGGAATTTTGCGGCGGATGCCATGTGCGAAATACTGGCGACATTGGATTCTTTCACATCCTGCGCGAGGCCAGCCCCGGCGCAGGCAACCGACGGATCGAGGCCCTGGCTGGCGAAAAGGCGCTACAATTTTTCCAGGATGAAATCATCGAATGCAACGCCCAGACGCAGGCGCATAACGCGCGTCTGCAATTGCATGCCAGCGAATTAGGAATCGATGCCGGCAGCTCCGAGTGGCAGAGCCTGGTCGTAACGGCGCGGCTGCCAGCCACGGCCAGCGCGGCGCTCAAGTCGGCGGCGGACGTTGCGCCCCTGGCGCGACGAATCGAGGAAACTCGCGCTCAATTGGCCGAGGCCGACCGACGACTGAACAAAATACTGCGCGAGCGAAAGCAGGCCCAATCCGGACAGCTTCTGGAGCAGGTCGACTCTGCGCTGGAGCATTCCATGCCCGCCGGAGCGTGCCGAATCCTGAGCCACTTTGCCGGCGAGACGGACGCCGAAACGCTGCGCAAATTTGGCGATCGCGCCAAAGAAAAAGCTCGTGGAATCATAGTTCTGCTTGGCGCCCGCACGGAAAAGGGTCCGCTCTTGCTTTTTATGGCCGACCGCGCCGCAGTGGAAGCAGGCGCTGATATGAGTCTTGCCGTGCGCCAGGCAGCGGCGCACATCGGCGGCGGCGGCGGCGGGAAACCAGAAATGGCCCAGGCCGGCGGAAAGAACGCTGAGGCCTTGCCCGCTGCGCTGCAGGCAGCAGTCGCTCTCGTTGCAAAGCAGCTGGGCTCGGCCACAAGGAGCGCCTGATGTCCGAACATTCCTTTGATGTGGCCTGTAAGGTAGACCGACAGGAACTTTCCAACGCCCTGGACATGGCCAACAAGGAGATTGCCACTCGCTTTGATTTCAAAGGCGCTCTGGCCAGGATTGATTTGCAGAAAGACGCCATTCAACTGGAAGCGCAGGACGAAGTTAAGATGCGACAGTTGATCGATGTGGTGCAGTCCAAGCTGGCCAAACGCGATCTCAACCTCAAGGCCTTCAAATTCGGGGAATTCCAATCGAATGTCAGCGGCATTGCAAAGTGCAAGGTCGATATTCAGAATGGGCTGACGCAGGATCAGACCAAGGTCATCAATCGCATCATCAAAGATTCAAAACTGAAAGTGCAATCGCGCATCCAGGGCGATGCCGTGCGCGTTACCGGCAAGAACAAAGACGACCTGCAGCAAATCCAGAAGGCGATTCGCGATGCGGATCTTGAATTTGCCTGCGTCTTCGACAATTATCGTTGAGCGCTCTCATGGCAAATTCGGCCGCTTACACCCGCGCCCTTCAAACGCTGGCCTCTGGCGACTTTGTGCGATCGCAAGAGCTCTTCGGCCATCTGGTGGAGGAATCGCCGGAACACAGCGAGTATGCCGCTGGGTTTTATGCCAGCGGCTGGTGGAACAATCGCCAGGAGGAGCGGGCCAGCATCAAAGTCGGACGCACGCTGGCCGACTGGTTGATGCGTCAATGGGATGAATTTGACGAGGCTGCGCGTCAGCGTGAATACCAGTCTTTTCCTGCGTACCAGGCGGCAATGCAGGCCGCCTTGCGCGCCGCTGCTGAGAACTTTCGCACAGCCTTCCAGGAGGAATCCGGCGGCGCCGTCGACGTTGAAATGCTGCGCGTGCTGGCCGTCTGTCTGATTCGACTGGAGGACTACGACGACGCCTGTGACATCCTGTTGTTTGCTTTGCGCCGGAAAGGACCCGATGCACGACTCTACTTTCTGCTGGGCGAGGCGTTGCTCAGCAAGGGCGACGCCGGCAGTCGCGTCCGCGGCTTGAGCTACTATCGCGACGCCTTCTATCTGGACCATCGGGCGATTGATGTGAGCATCATTGCCGCTTCGCCGGCGCTGGAATCCTTGCAGTCCGCGCTGCGCGAAAAGAATGAAGATTGGGATATCGCCGTGGAGTGGCTGCCGGCGCGTCTGATGTCGCACGCCTTTGCCGCCGGTCTGCGCGCGCTGAGCGAACGCGAACTGCGTTCGGTCCACGCCGAAGTGGAGCGGCTGGAAAGCGATTTGCGCGTGGTGATTGAGCGTTACCGCGATCGCGTCCGGGCCAGGCTTTGCTATCTCTACCTGGTCCTGATTCAGTACTATCGTTTACAAGAACTGGATCGCGATGCGGCGGAAGACTTTGAGGATCGACTGAAGTCGCTTTCGCCGGAGTCCTACGACCACTACCGGTCGGCGCAAAAGAGCGCTGGATAATGTCTCAGGCCGGCTCCGGCCGCTGTTGATTTCCCGGATTGCGGCGGCCCCGTTGGCGCGCTTCTTCTTGTAAGTCGACGACACGATCTGTTTCGTCGACGATCTCGCCGGTCAGCACTTCCAGCACGTCCTCCAGCGTCACCACGCCGGAAAGTCCGCCATATTCGTCGACTACCACCGCCAGATGCTGCCGCGTACGCCGAAAGGTAGCCAGCAGGTCATCGGCGCGCGCGCTGCCTGGAACGAAGATTGGATCGCGCGCAAAGCTGGCGACCGTCTCTTCAAAACGATCGGCGGCCAGCGCCGCCAGAAGGTCGTCCTTGCGAACAATGCCAATCACATCGTCCACTGATTCCCCGCAGACAACGATGCGCGTGTGTTGAGAACGCAGGATCGACTCGCGGGCTTTACGCAATGTTTCGCGGCCATCCAGTCGCGTCAGACTGACGCGCGGGGTCATCAGGGCCTTGGCCGTTGTGTCATTCAAACGAAAGACGCGCTGGATCATCTCCGACTCGTCCTGCTCGATCTGACCTTCGTTGTGGCCGATGTGCGCCAGCATGCGAATTTCGGCTTCATCGGTGGTTGGCGCGGGAGCGCCGCGCCTCAGCGGCGAGGTCAACAAACGCACCAGCCACACGGCTGGAACAAACAGCACGGTCAGCAACTGTACCGGGCGCGCCGTCAGCATGCCAATGGGCATGGCATAGCGCTCGCCAAGCTGCTTGGGAACAATCTCGGCAAACAGGACCACCAGAAATGTGAGTCCGCCGGAAAAGGCGCCAAGCCAGGCTTCGCCCAGTTTCTCTGCTGCCAGCGCGCCCACATAGAGGCTGCCCAGGATGTTAGCAATGTTGTTGAGAATGACCAGTGTGGTGATCGGCCCGTCCATTCTTTCGCGAATGGCAAGCAACACGCGCGCCGTGGAGCTCCCGGCTTCGGCACGCTGACGCACGCGGTGGATGGACGCCGAAAACAGAGCAGCCTCAGTCATGGAACAGGCCGCAGAAGCGACCAGCACCAGCATCGTGGCCAGAATTAAGTCCGTCATGGTTGCCGCATCCCGCTGCGTCGCCGCCAGGCAGAAGCGGAGGTCACTCTACCTCCCCTCGCCCATCGCGCAATACTTTCACGACCATTCCAGACCGCGCACTTGCTGGACAGGGACGGAGCAGAGCGGCAAAAGGTGTAAGGCTCGCTCCCGGATTTCCAGAGCACGCCGCCAGGAGCGCCATGGACCACATCAGAACAAGCTGCGCACTCCTGCTTTTGCTTGCGACTGCAAGCGCCCTGCTGGCCGAAGAAATGGTCGTTACCGCCAGCGAACTTCGACTGCGCCGCTTGCCAGATCAAAACGCCGCAGTTGTCGGCCGCCTCCATTTTGGCGAAATCGTTCAGTTGCAGGGAGCCCCCGGCCCGGCTGCGACTCTGAGCGGGCGGAGCGGTCGCTGGCGACAGGTGCGCGGCGGATCCGGCGCGGGCTGGGCCTTTGACGCCTATTTGCATTCCCTGCCTCGCGGCGATCGTAGCGCGCAACTGTTGCAACTGGCGGCCAAGCGATTGGGCGATGAGGCTTTGACCTTTAGCGAAGCGAAGGCGGTGTGTGATTTCCTTTCCGCCCAGCGCGCAGTGCGGCGCGGCGATGGGGCGCTACCCTGGGAGTTGGCTTTCTATCAATGTGTAGGACGCACGTCCGCACTGGTCGCCAGCGACGCTGACAGTACCCAGCGGGAGTGGCTGCAGGCCAATGGCGCATTGCTTAGAGAACACGAACTGGCGGGCATCTATGTTCTGAAGAGCGAGCTGCTCTGGGATCGCGCCCGCGCTCTGGGAAGAAAACCGATTGCTGAAGATTTTGCCTGGACTGCCGCCGGCGTTTTGCTGGGCGGAGAGTGCGAGGGATTTCTGGACTGCGACCTATCCGCCTGGATCAATACTTATGGCGAGTTCCTGAAGCGCTATCCGCGTTCGAGCCGCGTTGGCGAAGCCTTGCGTACGTTGCGCGAAACAATGCCAGGCAACTCCGCCGCGGCTCGCGACTACCGCGCCAGCCGCGAAGACCTTCCGCACCCCATTGCACAGATTGAGGCAATCCTTGCGCCGCTGCAGAGTCCCGAAAAACGAGAGCTTCTGCAACTACTGCGCGGACTGCCGGACTATGAGTACTCGCCGGACTGAGGCAGGAATCCCTATGAACACTTCGACCCGAGTCTACTGGTTGCTTGGACTGCTGGCAGCGCTGCTCCTGCTTGGCTGGCTGCTCTTCGCGCTGGCCGATGTATTATTCCCCGTTTTTTTCAGCTTGATTGTCGCCTACCTGCTCAATCCAGCGATCAGCTGGCTGCAGCGTCGAGGAATACCGCGCTCGATTGGAATTCTCATCATTCTCCTGGCCTTCGCCGCCTTTGTTTCCGCATTTGCCGTCTTTCTTTATCCCAGCATTCGATACCAGGTGCAGAGGCTGGCCGATACGATGCCGCAGCTGAGCGATCGTCTGCAGAATCAAGGGCTGCCCTGGCTTCGCGATACCTTTGGCTTTGTCTTACCCGAGGACGTTTCCAGCGCCGTCGCCCGTTACGGCGAAAACCTCAAGGAAGCCTTGCCGGCGATTCTCAATCGAGCTGGCGCCTGGCTGTTGAGCGCCGTGACCACGACCGGCGCCGTCATCTCCAGTCTGCTGAACATTGTCTTGATTCCGCTCTTTCTCTTCTACTTTCTTCGCGACTTCGATCGCATGCGCAGCGCGCTGACGCCGCTCATTCCACCCGCCTACCGCGAGCTCGTACTCAGCAGACTGCGGGCGATGGATGAAGTTGTGGGCCAATGGTTTCGCGGACAGTTGCAGGTTGCCGGCATCCTGGCTGTCCTTTACAGCGCTGGCTTCGGGCTGGTTTTTCACCTGGCCGGGTTGCAGGCGAATACAGGCATAGCTGTAGGAATTTTGACGGGCTGCTTGAGCGTCGCACCTTACGTCGGCGCCATTACCGGCAGCGTACTGTCCGTGCTCTTTGCGCTGCTGGACTGGCATGGACCTGGGGCCTTAGTAGGCATTGCAATAGTATTTGCGATTGTGCAGGTTACAGAAGGCTATGTGCTCACGCCGCGGATCGTTGGCGAAAAGCTAGGCCTCAGCCAGGCCACAGTGATCATCGCGCTACTGGCCGGAGGGAGCCTCGGCGGCTTGCCGGGCGTACTATTTGCACTGCCAGTTACCGGGGCGCTGAAGATACTGGGCGCCGATCTGCTATCCTGGTACACTCGCTCCCCGTTCTATGCAGCTGTTCCGGCAGCGTCAGAGGCGAAACAAAGCGCGCCCCGATTTCCGGAGCGGCGCAAGATTCGCTCCGCCCGACGATCCAGAGGCGCCAGAGCCTGAGCGGCGTTCTTCTTCGTCGCTGACTTGAATTGTTTTGTAGTTTACAGTCTCCGGAGATCGCCTAGCATGCAGACTGCTGCCAGCGCGCAGGCGGTCTCGCTTGAGTTACTTCGACATCGAAAAAAATCTGGAGATAGCGCTGAGCGATGGGCGCGCCATCCATATTGTATCCTTTAAGGTCGATTCCGATATCGAGAAGGAGCTGGATGCGGTTCTCAGCGGCATCCTGGCGCGTTACAATCGCGACGTGCTGAAGGCCTCGCTATTTTCTTGCATCATCGAGTTGGCCACCAATGCCACCAAGGCTAACATGAAGCATCTGCACTTCATGGAGGAGGGTCTGAACATTGAGGATTCCCAGCAATATGCGGCAGGTATGAGCACTTTTCGAGAGAAAATACACTCGCGCGATTGGCTGGATGCATACGGTCAAAAGGCCCGTGAGAAGGGTTTGATGGTGCGGATGGTCTTCACCCATACCCCGGACGGGTTGTGCATTGAGATTCTCAACAATATGCCGCTGCTACCCCAGGACGAAGCCCGCATTCGACGCAAGTTCAACGAGGCCATGCGCTACGATTCGCTCCCAGAATACTACATGGACCACGCCGACGCGATGGAGGGCGAAGGTCTCGGTTTTGCATTGAACCTGCTCTTGCTCAAAGGCGAAAATCTGAACGCCAACCTCTTTCGGATTGGCGGCGAAGAACAGGGGACTGTAGCGCGCATCGAGGTCCCCTTTACTGCCGAATACCGCAGTCGCCGGCCGGAAAAGGCAAATCATCCAGAGCAATTGCGACGCAAAGCGGAAGATTCGCCTTCCTGAAATTCAATGCCAGCTGCATAGAAACTGCCGGCGCCATCGCGGCGCCGTAAGAGTCCCGATCTTGTTCAATCCTGAAATACGCGCTGCCACCAGGCGCGCTCTGGCGGCGGGCCATTCTGACCCATGCGCGCCCTAATGCTATCAATGGACCAGCCAGTGAGCGCCGCCAGCGATTGCGCCTCCTGCTCATGGCGCGCCGGCAAACTGCGTCGGTATTCCTTGCCGGCGGCGCATTCGGCCGGACCATTGTAAGCGTGACGCATGATGTAGCGGCCCTGAAAATTTCCTCGATCGCTCGTTTCTTGAAAGACGATGTCCGATGGAAAGCTTTCGCCAGTATAGCGTATGTGCATGCGTGTAACAAAGGTCGAAGCGGCGCCGGGGGTTCCCGCCCAGAAGGCGCCCAGCTGCAGCAATTCCGACGCCGAAAGCGGATCAGCTGCGCAAGGATCGCACCAACCCATATCCCATGCGTACTCCAGGAAGATGGCGCTCAAACCCTCGCGCTCAGCGGAACGAGTGAACATATCGCGATAAAAGTTGGCGAACTCGTCCTTGATGTACTCTGGAACCTGCGCATCGCTGGGAATGCGCGCCGTTCGATAGTTGACCGATTCGATGCGGCCCCTGGGGGAGAGCGCGTAGACAAAGAGTTCTTGAGCTCCGTTCGCATTGACCGTACCCAGTCGCACGGGGAGCATGAAACGCGGCGATTCAAATGCAATCTGGATTGGACGCAGGTATCGATAGCCCGTGCGCGATTGTTCCTCCAGGTTAACGCGCGCCACAAAAAAGCGCAGATTCTGCCGAATATAGGATTGCAGCACAGGTTCGGCGCCAGGGGGCAAGCGATAGCCGTTCTGCGACAGCCAGCTCAACAGACCGCCGCTATCTTCCGCTGATAGTATCAGTATATCGTATTCGCCAACTGTGTAGCGCGCTTCAATGCGCACGCCCTGCCCGGCTGTCGGTTGCACCCGATTGCCTCCGCCAACGCCCTCCGCATTCTGGGACCGGACCACATCGTGGTAGCTAATCGTCTCGCAGGGATTGCCGTCGAAGTATTCCACCAGCCGCGGCGCTGTAAAGGCATCAATGCGATCCAGGGCCGCGCTTTCGCCCACGTGAATCTGGTCGCGCCGCAGAACCACGGGAACGGGCGTTACCAGCGCAAATTCCGTAAGCGGACCCTCAAAGTCGCTGGCCATGGTCAATACGGTGCGATCGCCGCTGCGCGCCAGAACGACGCGACTGGCTCGATTGAACAGGCGCGCGTCGGCGCGACCCACGTAAAAGCCGCAAAATGCCGCGATCTCCGGGCTGTAGATCAGGCCGGCCAAAGCCAGCGCGACTGCAGCTGCCATCAGACTTCGTTTCCATTTCATACGATTCCCTCAATTTATACTACATAGGATTCAAGACGTCCCTGGCGGATTTCTCTTCGCCGCCAGGCAGACGCAGAACGCGTCGCAGATGTCCGCCCATGGATTCTCCGTCCCACTCGTGACGCGACGCGGGCGCGAGGCGATCCAGCAAGGGGCTAAGCGGCGAGCACAGAGCCAGGGCCCAGAAGACGCCATTGTTTCGATAGAGACCAAATTCAATCCAGGCGGCCACGAACGCGACCAGGGCGGCAAAAAAGATTCTGGCCGCGCGGCGATCCGGCGTGCTGCGCGGATCAGAGATCATGAAAAAGGCGAAAATCAAAAGCGATCCGTTCTGCAGGCGGTGCAGCGGAACGGCCAGGGGATCGCCGAGATAGAACGATCGGCCGAATGCAATGGCTGCGAAGGCAAGCAAGAAGCTCAAGGTTAGATCGGCGCGCATAGCGCGCAGCGTGACCAGTCCGCCGCCGCAGACCAGTGCAAAGACGAATATCGCCGAGGCGCCCCATTGCCCGGCGGAAGTCCAGGCGGAGTCGGCAAGCAACAAGAGAACAATGGCGAGGTTTGTCGGGTTGAAGACGTGCTTCCCGCGCACGCGGAATACAAACTTCCCGGCGATGGCAATGCCGGCCGCTAGAGCGTAGATCCAGGCGGAATCACTGCGCAGGAGATTGCAGAGTCCAAGGCCGCTGATCAGCGCACTGCGGTATTCAAAGTGCGCCAGGCCAACCATCTTGCTGGCAATCCACTGAACGGCCAGGGCTGCGAGTATTGCCAGCGCAACCGCAGTCCAGTTCGGGCCAAACGATAAACAACACTGGCTGTAGACTAAAATTCCAGCGAGCGCAACAATTTGGAAATAGCGCGCATCGAGCAATGGCGTATAGTATGGGTTCGCGGCCTTCATGCTTCCTGTCAGAAAAGTAGACGCTGCGGTTAAAAAATTGTTCGCACCGCGCCGCCGGCAGGGATAGACTTCCGTCCACCGCGGTCCGTGTCCGCAGCGGAGAATCGAAAACCAATGAATGTCCGAACCTATCGCCGTTTGAGCACCTCCATTGGGATTCTGCTCACACTACTGCTCGCGCTTCTGATCCTGTATCGCTTTGCGCCCGCCGCAGCGTTGCAGGGACTGCAGCGCATCTACGAGACGCGCAGCGGGGTAGAACGGCAGCGGGTAGCGGCCGGCGATGTCGAAATGGATCTCTACCGCGGCGGCGCCGGCCGGCCGCTGGTTTTACTGCATGGCTTTGGCGATTCGCGCCTGTCCTTTCTGCAGAGCGCCGCCTACCTGCAGCCCCATTTCGATGTGATTCTGCCGGAATGGCCTGGTTTTGGCGACAGCGCCCAGGATAACCGTCTGCGTTACGATATTGGCGCACAATGCCAGCGCCTGCTGGCACTGCTCGATCGTCTCGGTCTGCAGCGGGTGCACCTGGCGGGAAACTCCATGGGCGGGCACATCGCCGCGGCCTTTGCTCTGCAGCAGCCGGAGCGTGTCGATCGCCTGGTCTTGATCTCGCCGGCGGGCGTCAGCGTAGCGGGAGTTATCGCCTACCAGGATGAATTGCGACCGCTAACTAACGACGCTGAGCTCGATGCTTCGCTGGATCAAAGCTTTGCCGAACGGCCCTGGGTCCCGGAGCCGTTGCGTCGCAAGATGATCGCCGACAGTCAGCGGCTATTCCAATGGCAAAACAGCATTCGTCGCCAGATTCGCGCCGGGCCCTACTACTCGTTGAACGGACTCTTGCCGCAGATCAAGGCCCGTACTCTCATCATCTGGGGCGCTCAGGATCACACTGTCGTAGCAGCCAGGGCGCCAATCTGGAGGGCGGGCATCACGAATTCCACCTTGCTGATCTTGCCGCATCGCGGACACGCGCCCCAATACGAGGATCCGGCACAGATCGGGCGGATCCTGCTGGCTTTCTTTTCCGAGGATTCAGTCCGACCGAACGCTGCGCCCTAGCGAGCGGCCAGCACAACGTCGCGAACCTCTTCCAATTCCTCGCCGCGAATGTAGGGGAAAAGCGGCAATGATAGGACGCTCTGGCCCTGCAGCAAGGCTTGCTCTCCGCCCACATGAGCTTTCAACCACGCCTGGGCCCCGCGCTGTCGCGACATGGGCTCAGGGTAAACGATGCCATAACCAATGCCCTTCTCTTTCAGAAGCGCTTCCATGCGCGCCCGGTCGGCGGGGGAGTAGACCATCAAATTCAGATAGCCGTTTTCCAGAAAATCGGCCGGCGGCGAAACACAATGCAGCCCGCTGTCGGCAAAGGCCTCGCGGTAAAAGCGCTGGGCGACGCGCCTGCTTTCCAATCGGGCCGCAAGGTATTCGTGAGAGAGGTTCAGGAATGCAGCCTGCAGCGCATCCATGCGCGAATTCCAGCCAACATGATCGTAGGAATAGTGCGTGCTTCGTCCATGGTTGCCCATCGACCTGAGGCGAGCAGCAAGTTGTTCATCGTTGCAGAGTACGGCGCCGGCTTCGCCGGCCGCGCCCAGCACCTTGGCCGGATAAAAGCTGATGGTGCTGATAGTTGCGCCGCGGTAGATGCTCTCCCCGCGGAAGCGTACGCCATACGCTTGAGCCCCGTCCTCGATCAGAAGCGTCCCGCGTTCGTGGCAATGCGCGCGAAACTCAGAAATATGTGGGCTTCCCCAACCATATAGATGTACCAACAAGACGGCTTTGGGGCGGTATTGATCGAGCGCGCGGCGAAACAATTCCAGGTCCATGTGACGCTCTTCCGGGTGCACGTCCACGGTTACCGGCGAGGCGCCGACGTTGACCACAGCCTCGAAGGTAGCCCAGAAGGTAAAATCGGGTAGCAACACTACGTCGCCGGGTCCAACGCCGCCGGCGCGCAAGGCCAACTGGAGAGCATCGGTGCCATTGCCGCAGGCAAGCGCATGGGCGACGCCGCATTCCTGCGCCAATCGAGACTCAAGCGCCGCAACCTCGGCGCCGCCGATGAAGCTGGCCGCGCCGCTCAAATCGGCGACCTTTTGCGACCAGCGTTCTAAAAATCCAGATTCGAAGCGTTTGAGATCAATGAAGGGTACGGGCATCTGCGTACGTTCTGGAACGTCGCATCGCGCGCCGCTCTAGAAGAGAACGCGTTTGGCAGCCTCGACGCTGTCAAGCATTACCATACCAGGCGGCAGGTCCATCAGGCCGAAGACGCGGCGCAGGAAGGGATGAGTGCCGCCGATGACCATCTTGCCGCCCATTTCTTTCAGGCGAAAGAAAACGGAGAACAGAATTGCGACGCCGGTTGAATTCATGTATTCCAGCTCGGAAAGGTCCATGATGACGTGCACGCAATCGCCGCCCAGCAGGGAATGCATCTTGCGATTCAGTTCGAAAGAATTATTATTGGAAATCTTGCCGCGAAAGCGCCAGATTTCCAGCGGCTTGCCTTCGAGGCGTTCGCCATCAATACGCAGACTCAAGTCCGCAAATTCCAGATCACTCACCGGTCCAACCGAAAGAAAGGCTGTGCGCATCGACTTCATCCCGGGTCTGGCGGTCCATTCCCTTGCACTATCGGACGAAGGATCCAGCGCTTATGCGACAGAAGAACGCGAAAAGCAATCGGCGGCAATCGGAAAAAGCCTGACGCGTCGTCAGTTATGTTCGGACGCTATCGTAGTTCCAGCCAGGCCGCGCCGCCCCTCCAGCCAAGCAGCCTTCCGCGCCCAATTTCGGCAATCGAACCGCGCCCGGCGGAAAGCTGACCGGAGTAGGTCCAGTAGTGACGACGATGCCTGGGTTGTTCGGCGGCCGGCCAGAGGTCGAGCGGACCGCCCTGGCCAGGCTCTCGTACTCGCAAGACCAATCGGTTACGCTGCGCTGGCGAAAGCGACTGCAAGCGTTGAGCAAATCCCTCAGGAAGGCGCAGCGTTGCAAGCTCCTCCCCGCCATCGAGAATGAAGCAGTCAACATGATTGGGCTCGCCCGGTAAATTGCAATGCAGAAGCAGACGACATGGCCAGTCTTCAGCGACTGCGCTCACCAACCGTCTTCCAGGCGCACCATGACCGCCGGCGCCAGCATGAAGTCGGCTTGATTCAAATGGGCCAGAGCCTCCTGCAAGCGAGTCTCCTGGGCCTCGTGGGTCGTAACTACGACTTGCACGGGCTCCTCCGTCTCCGGCTGACGCACCGAAGCAATAGAGATTTCGCCTGCCGCCAGCACCCGCGTGATCTCGGCCAGTACGCCAGGTTGATCGCGCGTCTGGAAGCGCAGATAAGTGCGATACCAGAAGTCGCTGTGCATCTCCGGAAGATCCAACCCGGATAACCAGATTTCGGAGCTGTCCGGTCGGCTGCGAGAGAGGAAGACCAGGTCGCTGATCACCGCCGCCGCCGTCGGCCTGGCGCCCGCTCCGCTTCCTGTAATCAGAGTCGGTCCGCTATTGGATGCGTCGAAGAAGACGGCGTTTTTCTCATCGCGCACTGCCGCCAGCGGATGATTGATGGGAATCATGGCCGGATGCACGCGCATGATTAGCTTCTCGTCTTCCGTTTGACGGGCCACCGCCAGCAAGCGCACCACCCGACCGAAGCTCCGGGCAAACTCCAGGTCAATGCTGCGCAATTGTCGGATGCCCTCGATAATCACCGCGTCCTCGCGAATCGCAGTGTCAAAGGCAAGGGCCGAAAGGATCGCCAATTTCTGTGCAGCGTCGCGTCCATCGACATCAAAGGAGGGATCACGTTCGGCAAAGCCAAGCTGCTGCGCCTGCTGCAATGCCGCGTCGTAGTCCATGCCATCGTCCTGCATGCGCGTCAGAATAAAATTGCAGGTGCCGTTGAGGATGCCGCAAATTCCGCGAACCTCGTTGGCAATCAGTCCGCGGCGCATATTCTGAATGACCGGCAATCCGCCGGCCACCGCCGCTTCAAAACCAAAGCCGACCTTGCGCTCGCGCGCCAGACCAAAGATCTCGTTTCCGTGCCGCGCCAGCAGGGCCTTGTTGGCGGTGACCACTGACTTCCCATTTTCGATGGCGCGCTTTACTATTTTTCGCGCCGGATCGATGCCGCCCATCAATTCAACTACGATGTCGATTTCGGGATCATTGAGCACATCGTCTGGATTATCGGTCGCTTCTATTTCGCCCAGCGCGGGGGCCTTGCGACGCCAGCTGCGATCGAAGACGCGACGCACGCGTAAATCAAGGCCGGCGCGCGGACGCAGGAATTCCTGCTCGCTGCGCAGAATTTCCAGCACGCCGCGGCCAACGACGCCGAGACCGCACAAACCAATCTGGACTGGCTTCACGAGAACAACTTACGCAACATCTGACCGACTCCGCCGCCCTCCGGCGGCGAAGCAGGGGCAGCGCTGTTGGCGTCCGACGACTGCTCAACGACTGGCGTCTGCTGACGCTCCAGCGGATTCCAGTTGGCTGCCTCGCGCCGCCGGCCTGGCAGCCCCTTCAGCAGTTCCTCAAGCCGACGCTGACAGGCGCGCGAATTGCGCACATGGGCGACAATCGCCGGCGGCATCGATTCAGGATAGCGATGGACATTCAAGAGTTCGATATCATCGAGCAGGTCCCGTCCGCTTTCGCGCGATTCTTTGCTGCGCGCCCTGGCCATGCCACGATGGCCTATCGTTTTGCCCGTGCCGTCAAGGTTTATTCAAAGAGGAGTCCGAGCGGCGATTCAGAAATCAAACCGTGCGGCAAAAAGCGCGGAATCTTTGGGCGTCGCCGGCCAAGCGGCCCAGTACGAGCGATCGCCTCCGCCCGTCGCAGGCGGCGCCTGGATTCCAAGGTCCTCTAGATAACGCCGCTGCCGCCAGCTTTGGCTTTCTGCGGCGCGCAGCGCCTGCAGATCGCTGTAGTCTTTCCAACCGACCAGCAACGCGCCAATCAAGCCCAGGCCGAAGGCGGCCCAGGATTGACCGTTTGGCGGCGGAGCGCTTTCGCCGCCGGCCAATCGTCCGGCTTGCAAGAGTCCAAAACTAATCGCACAGGTCAGCGGCAAGGCCAGAATGCTGACGCGAGCATAACGCTGGCCGTCACTTTCCTCTTCTTCAGGCAGGCGCCCGAAGCCTGGCCCAAAACTGTTCTGTCCAAATTGCCGCAACATCATCCGCTCCAGCGCCGTTTGTTCCCGACCTTGATCGAGCAGGCTCTGGATTTCGCGCTCGCGATAGGCGCCGCTGCGGCGGCGGCGCTCCTGTAGCTGCCGGCGCCGCGCCCGATAGAATTGTTCCAGCGATGAACTTTCTCCGCTCAAGGCGGATACAGCGGCCGCGGCCTCTGGCGATACATTGCCGGTTCGACGCCCGCTGATCGGCGGCTGGTAGGATGGATCACGCGTGGTAGGGAAACGCTCCTGTCCGGCAGCGGGCGCGGCAACTGTTTGTGCGCTGAGCGCCGCTTCTTGCAGCGGCGCCAGCAACAACGCCAGGAGCAAGGCCGCCAGGCGTCGGCAAGCTTCGCCGCGACGACGGTTGTAACTCCGGGAGCGATGCATCCCTCAAAAATACTCCGGCAACACCCGTTTGAGTTTTTGAGCCTGGGCGCCCTTGCGCAGTTCCGGCGCAGTGATGATTGCAAATTTCATGGAGCCCTTGAGGGAGCTTTGGGCGCTGAGCCTGGGCAGAACGGCAGCGAGCAATCGCCGGGCATTGTCGGCGTTATCGTGCAGTATATGAATGATCTCTTCCACAGTGACTGAATCCTCATGAGGACGCCAGGCGTCGTAGTCGGTAGACATACAGATCATCTGATAGTCGATTTCCAGCTCGCGCGCCAGTTTGGCCTCGGGCAATACGCTCATGTTGATGATGTCGCCGCCCCACTGTCGATACATCATCGATTCCGCACGCGTGGAAAAGGCCGGTCCCTCCATACACACCAGCGTTCGATCGCGATGCAATTGGACCTTCTGAAGAACGTCCTTTTGACTTTCAATGGCGTCGGCCATTGACTTTGAGAAGGGATCGCCAAATGCGGCGTGCGCCACAATGCCGTCTTCGAAGTAAGTGGCCGGCCGCAGGCCCTTGGTGCGGTCGATGATCTGCGAGGGAAGGACAAAGTCGCGCGGCGGAATCTCTTCGCGCAGCGATCCAACGGCGGAAAAAGCCACAATCTGCTCCACTCCCAGCATCTTCAGGGCGGCAACGTTGGCGCGAAAGGGAACTTGATGTGGCGCCAGAAAATGGCCGCGTCCATGGCGCGGCAAAAAGGCCAATTTCTGGCCGGCAAATTCGCCAAGCGTGATGGCATCGGAGGGAAGCCCCCAGGGAGTTTCCGGACGAAGCTCGCCTTCCTTTTTCAATCCTTCCAGATCGTAGATACCGGATCCGCCAATTACGCCAATGCTTGCTTGCGCCATGGCCGAACAGCCTTCAGACGCTCCATGACCCGTCATTTTCTTTTTGCGCTTCCAGCGGGCCGGGGCATGCAAGACGCTTGGGCCCCTGCCGGGTCCAGCTTTGCTTTTATGGAATCGTCCCAACCGAAGCCGCCGATTCAGCGACTCCCCGATTTTCTGGGAGAGCGCGGCCTGGAATCGCTGTATTTGATGCTCAATGCCTTAAATGACCCTGTGCTGTGCATCGATCGCGAACTGCTTGTACGTTACGCCAATCCGGCGGCGGGCGCCCTGCTCGGTCGGCCTCACGGCGAGCTGCTCGGCGGCGGCGCCGAGCAATGGATCGGCCCGCGTGTACGCGAGCTGTGCGAAGCCGTACTGCAGGGAGAAATCGCCTCCGCTCACGATCTCGAATTCAAGCGCAGCGAGGGAGAAAGTGTGCAGGCCCTGGCTACGGCGACGCCCTTGAAGACGGGCCCCGATCTCTGGGGCGTGGTCATTACGCTGCGCGACATCACGCCGCAGGCGCTGCTTGGCGCTGAACTTCCGCGACAGGATCCGCTGCTGCAACGTCTGCTGGATATCCTTCCGGCAGGCGTGCTGCTGCTGGACGCCAGCGGTCGCATCTTGCGCATCAACGAAGCAGCCCGGGAATTGCTGTTGCTGGATCGCAGCGATCTTCGCGGCGCAATGATGCCGCCAGAGGCGTGGCGCGCCCGCACGCTCAGCGGCGAACCGGAATCCTTTCGCGAGGCCCCCTACTACCGCGTCGCCCGCGGCGCGGCGCCCATCGAAGATCACCTCGTACTGCTGGAAGGAAGCAACCGCTATGTCACCGCCTCCGCCGTCCTGACGCCTCTGGCCCCCGGCGTGGAAAGGGGCGTCGTGATCTGCACCCTGCTGGATGTGGATCGCCAGCAGCGCACCCAGCAGCGGCTGCGCAGCGCCGTGCGCTTGAACAACGAGATCAATCGATTGTTGACCGGTCTTTTGACGGAACGCGGCGCGGAGCAGACCATCGACCGAGCCTTGAAAGGCGCCGCTGATTTGCTGCAGGCTGACTTTGCGGCCATTGGCGAATTGATTGAAAATGGCGAGACCTTCCGCTTTGCGCGATTCTATGGCGCGCAGCTCAAGAGCCAGGCCGAGTTCCACACCGCCGCCGCCAATACCCCCTACGCCTACATCTTCCAGAATCGCTCGATTACATTGCTCAATGACTATGCGACACATCCACTGGCACAGCCCGAATTTCTGAAAGCCGGAGCGCAGAGCTTTCTGGCGACGCCAGTCTATTCGGAAAACAGATTATTGAGTGTAATCTATTTGTTTCGCACGGAACCGGAAGCCTTCAGCGCCGAAGACCGCGCCATGCTGGAGCAGCTTACGCCGATTCTGTCGGCGGCAGTCTACAAGGCGGTCTACGAAGAGCGGCTGAGCGAGCTGGCCTCTACCGACGCGCTTACCGGTCTCTTGAATCGCCGCGAATTCTTTCGCTTTCTGGATCAAGAAATCGAGCGAATGCGCCGCTACCAAACGCCCTTCAGCTGTTTGATGCTGGATCTCGATTTGTTTAAGGCGATCAACGATCGCTATGGCCACCAGGCTGGCGATGAGGCGCTGGTTCGGGCGACGGCGGCGATGCGCGCGGCTTTACGGCGAGCTGACCTTCTGGCTCGCACCGGCGGCGAGGAATTTATGGCGCTGCTGTCGGAGACCGACATCGAAGGCGCCCGCGAGGCGGCGGAAAAAGTGCGCAGTGGCATCGAGGCGATTCAGTTTCAGTGGGCCGGTCAGCCGATTCGAATTACCGCATCGCTGGGCTGCGCCGAGTTTCGTCCACACGAGTCCTTGAACGAATTTTATGCGCGCCTGGACCGCTTACTCTATGCCGCCAAAGATGGCGGACGCAATCGCGTCCTGTCAGAAACGGATGTTGCAACGTAGACGCGCCTCATTACCTTCCTTCCTCAGCAGACTTGCGGTGGTCGGCAGGCGCCAGGCGGAATCGGATTCGTTTCAGTTCGCGAACGACTCGCGTGTAGTAGTCCTGACTCCAGGTCATGATATCGAGTTCCTCGTTCAAAACCGATATCATTTCTCCTGGCCGCCACTCCACGGGCTCGTTGTCCTGATTTAAGATGCGACCGTCGGAGAAGGCCTGCGAAATCTCGCGCGCTCCGTGGCGACGCAAATCGCGAATGATGCCGCGAAAAAAGGCCTCGCGCACCGGATCGTAGAAGTTGAAGCGTCGATGAAACAGCACCGCATCGTGAAAGTACTCGGGGATATTGAAGGCGCCGCGAGCGCCAACGCCCAGCGCCAGACTGGTGATGAAGTCAGCGATCTGATTGAAGCAGCCAAGGCCCGGGGCCTCCTGTCCCGGAAAGAGACGCTGTGGTCGAATGTGTCGAGAGCGCGGATGTCTGGTCAGCAGCCAGTCAATGTACATCAGCTTCATCTGCGGCTGGCCTGGATGCAGCCGAAATCGAAACATGGAAACTTTCAGGCGTATGTGCACCAGAATCTCATCGCCGCTCTTGATGAAGATGCGCTGATCTAGCTCGGAGAGGTAATGCAGTTCCAGGCGCGAATCGGCGTAGCCCTTGTCGGCAATGCCGGCAAAGACGCCGGCATCATTGAGCATGTCATGGATCTGGTCTTCGCTATAGATGCCAAAGATTCGAACTTTGCCATCGACCGGCGGCAGGTTGAGCCGTCCGCCGCGCAGATCGCCTTCAATATCCGATTCTTCGAGCCCGGCCAGCTCGAAATCCATCGGCTTGCTTTTGTCGCTGGCGGCCGACTCCTGCTTCTGGCGGCGCGCTTTAAGCTTGTCTGAATCGCGAAAGAAGCGCATGCCTTACTTGAATCCGGCCAGCACTTCGCAGGTCTGGAAATGCAGGTCTACTGTCTCCTCGTCATTGATGGCGTAGCCGCCGGCCAGCACGGCGGCCAGCGGCACATCGGGCCACGCATCGCGTACCATTTGATCGCGCCGGGCCAGGCCCTCGCGCGATACCGCCAGCCCGCCCAATCGATCGCGCATATAAACATCGACGCCTGCCACGTAAACTACCAGATCCGGTTCAAATTGCTGGCGAATGCTTTCCAGCGAAGCGCCCAGCGTTTCGAGGTATTCCTCATCGCCACAGCCGCTGCGCAGGCCAACGTCCAGCGACCCCTTTTCTTTGACTGGATAGTTGTTCTCTTCGTGCATCGAAAAAGTAAAAACGTGGCGGCTGTAGCGAAAGATGCGCGCCGTTCCGTTGCCCTGGTGAACGTCCAGGTCGATGATCAGAGCGCGCTTGATCCGTTGCTCCTTTTGCAGCGTGCGTACGGCGATTGCGACATCGTTCAGATAGCAGAAGCCCTCGGCGTGGTCGCGGAAGGCATGATGAAATCCGCCGCCCAGATTGATCGCGCTGCGCCCCTCAAGGGCCGCCCGGGCGGCGTCCAGCGTGCCGCCGCAGGATAGCATGAAGGCGTCGACAATTTCCTGATTGAGAGGCAGCTCGCTGCGGTGCGTCCGACGGGTAACCTGCAGGCGAAGCAAATCATCCAGGTAGGAGCGGCTATGGGCCAGCCGCGCCTGCTCCCGGCTGAGGGGCTGCGGCTCGACTATGCGGTGTTTCTTGAACCGAGCATCGCCTCGCAAGCGCCGGGCGATATGGCCAAACTTGACAGCGGGAAAGACATGGAGGCCGAGATCCATGTTGTAGCGCTCGGAATAGATAATGACCGGCAGGGGATTTGCTTGATTCATCGGAATCGGGGCCTCGAGCGGCGGCGCGGCGTTTTTTGCATGACAGACCGGGCCAAGGCGCGGCCCCCTGCCGGAGGCAGAGCGGGCGCGCACTGGCGCCCGAAGGCTCTGATCCCATCCCCAGCATGCAAGCAGAAGAACAGCAAGAGCGAGAATCGAACGTACCGCCGCCCTTTGATCGCAAGCGCATAGCGCTGTTGAATGGCGCCTGCGGACAATCTGGACGCATTCGCATCCGCGGGCAGGTGGTCGACGTTCCAGTCACGCTCAGTCAGCGCAGCGAAGAATGGGATCCCTTTCACAATTTGCCGCGCTCGCTGGTAGCTTCCATCCGGCCCATGCAGGACTTCAGCATGATGGCCGTACGCCGGCCGCGTTTGCAAATAGAAATTATCTCCATCGATCCCGCGGTTTTTCGGCCCGCAGAATCATCATCCTATCCCGTGGTCTTTTCCTCGGAGGAGTTCAACGCCGGCGACGACAGCTTTTTCGATTACGCAATGACCGAGCAGCTGGCGCCAGGCCGCTATACAATGCGCATTATGCTGCGCGGAATCGATAGCCTGCGTCAGAGCGTTGCGGATCTTGCCTTCATTGGCAACGGCGATAGTTTGATTTTGAAAAAGAATATTGCCATCGGCTATGGCAAGCTCTGGGTCATGCCCTCCGAATACCGCGGACCGATTATCACCTCGGATATCGATCAGACCTTCCTGGATACGCCGATTCATTCGCGCCAGGGCCTGATTGAGACGCTCTTCCAATCGCCAGATCTGAAATCGCCGATTGCCGGACTGCCGGAGGTCTACCGAACCTTGCAGGGCAGCGCCGAGGGCGCCCGCCCCTTGCTTTTCATTTCTGCTTCGCCTCATTTCTTCCGTCGCACGCTTTCCGCGGTTTTCGAAGTGCACAGCATCGATTACAGCGGATTGCATCTGAAGCACCTGCAAGGGGCCTTCGACAACATGGTCAAGAAGGTCATGGAAACGATCGGCAATCTCAATGAGATGCTGACGCAGGGCTGGCAGGCCAGCTGGGAGCGTTCGCTAAAATTCCTGGGCTCCAGCCTGCAGAGCCTCTTCGACCAGATCAGTTACAAGCTGGCCACGCTGCTGGAAAATCGCCAGATGCAGCCCAGCGGCGCCCGCGAGATACTGATGGGCGATAATACCGAAGGCGATTACTTGATCTTCCTGCTCTACCAGTTGCTGTTGCGCGGCGATCTGGCCGGCGACGACCTGGAAAAATACTTGTATAAATTGAACTTCCAGGGTCGCGAAGCGCTGACGCGCGACGCGGCGCGCATGATCCGCCGGCTATCCGAGGACTGTCTGCGCATTCACGGCAAGGTCAATCCGGTGGATGCTGTATGGATCAATCTATCCACGGACGCTCCGGACGAAGACGCCATGGTCAACGCCGTTAGCGAGGCCCTGCCCGAATCGCTGCGACCGTTGCTGCAGAACGGCGAATTGACACTGCCGCGAGCCTGTCGCGGCGGACCGGGTTTTTCCCTGGCTGCTTACGATAGCGGCTGGATTGAAGCGCAGCAAGCATTGGGCGCCATGCAGGCAATGGTCGGCAAATCCTATGGCGGCGAAGAACTCAATGCGCATCGTCTTCAGGCGATTGCTGGCGACTTCCGTTTTCAGCGTCGATCGCCAGACGAGCGCAACGAATTTCTGCGGCAACTGGCCGCGCGCTGAGCTGCCGCGGTGGACGCTGCCCGCAGCCGCGAATTCTTGCATAGCCTGCTCAATGCCGTGGCGCGCTTTCGCGTGGAAGGAAGCGAGCGTGTTCCGCTTGCCGGCCCCTTGCTGGTCATCTGCAACCACAGCGATTTGATTGATGCCGCCTTGCTGGAACTCTATCTTGGCCGACCGCTGCTCTTCCTGGCCAAAGCGGATTTGCTGCGTCCAGACATTCGCACCAGACTGGAGAAGGTAGAGGAGGAAGCCGCGCGCGCCGGCGTTCCGCGGGCGGCGATCGAATTTGCGCGCGAAGCCGCTGACTCCGCCTATCAGTTCTTTACGGAGGCGCATCTGCTGCCGATCATTCGGGGTTACCGGGGCAAAGACTCCAGCGCCAGCGTCGCCTACTACGAAGACCTGCTGGCGCGTATCAGTAAACGGCTGGCGGAGGGCCAGGCGCTGGTCGTTTTTCCCGAAGGCTCGCGCAGCCCCGATGGCCAGCTGCAGAATTTTCGCAGCTACGCGGCGCGTATCGCGCTGCGCAGCCGCGCCCCGGTCCTGCCGGTTGCTATCACCGGCGCCCACGGATTCAGCGATCTAAATCGATGGTCTGGCGGCGGGCCGCCGGACCAAACGATTGTTGTCCGCATTGGCGAAGTCCTGCCGCCACAGAGCTATCCAGCAGGCGAAGGGAAAGAAGCCGTGCGTCAGCTGCGTCAGCGGATGCAGGCTGCCGTTCAGCAAATGATTGTAGAAATGAGCGCGCCACAGTAAGAGCCGGTCCCAAAACTCAACGGATGGGGTTTTGGGACGCGCTCTAAATGCAAACTTGAATCAGCGCAGCTGCAAGCCTACCGGACAGTGATCCGAGCCAGGCGTTTCTGGCGAGATCCACGCCTCCTGCAATCGCGGACGCAAGGCCTCGGAAATCAGAAAGTAGTCAATGCGCCATCCAATATTTCGAGCGCGGCTGCCGGCTCGAAAACTCCACCAGCTGTAAGCCTCGCGGCGTTCAGGGTACAGGCTGCGAAACGTATCCAGCAGACCGACAGCCAGCAGCCGGTCCAGACCGGCCCGCTCTTCATCCGTAAAGCCTGCGTTCTTGCGATTGGCCTGCGGTCGCGCGAGGTCAATTTCCTTATGGGCCACATTGAGGTCGCCACACAAAGCCACCGGTTTTTTCTTTTGCAGCTTCTTGATGTAGCTGGCAAACTCTCGATCCCAGATTTGCCGGTACTCCAGGCGCTTCAAATCCTCGCCGGAATTCGGCGTGTAGACATTGACCAGGATGAAATCGCCCAGGTCGACGCCAAGCACGCGTCCTTCGCGGTCGTGTTCGGTCTTGCCAATGCCCGGTTTCAGCGGCGTCGCCGCCAGGGATTCCTTAACGAAAATCGCCGTGCCGCTGTAGCCCTTCTTCTCGGCGTGGCTCCAGAGTTTCTGGTAGCCCGGCAAGAGTTGATCGATCTGAGGGGGATAGCCGCGCGTTTCCTGCAAGCAGAGAACGTCCGGCGCTTCGCGCGTCACAAATTCCAGGAAGCCTTTGCCCAGACAGGATCGAATCCCGTTCACATTCCAGGAAATCAGTCGCATCGCTGGCAGCTGAACGCAGGCCGATGAAGCCGTCAACTCAGCGGCCGACGGCGCCGCCGGCCTCGCGGATCATGTCGCGCAGCACGATTCGCGTCTCTTCGGAGAAGGCCTCCCAGTAGCGCTCCGGCCAATCGGGCATGCTTTGCCGAAGATCACGTTCTTCAGCCGCCGGCATTCGACCCAGGCTGAAAGCCACAAACTGTCGCATCATGCTGGAAAGAATTTCTGGAGGAAGCTGTCCCTCGCGAGCTCGAGCGCGGGCGCTCAAGGCGGCGCTGTCCGGAGCAAAGTGGTCGAGCAGGGCATCGAGGTGCGCCTGGGGAATTCCCGGTTGTTGCTCCATGATGATTCCGCCCACCAGGCGGCGCGTCATGGCATGGATGTCTGGCATCTGCGTTTCCACTCGCGACGCTGTCTCGCGCGCCATGTCGCGAAAGTTCATACGGTCCAGCGGCCCTTTCTGTCTTCGCCGACGAATGGCTTCTTCGACAGTCAGCAACTCATCATCGCTGGCGCTGGAAAGAATGTACTCAATCACTGCCAGAAATGGGTCGCGCCCTTCGCTCACAGCGCGCCCTCGCGTTTCCGAAACTTTCTGCGAAAGTCGTCGTGGCTCAAACCGGACTGCTGACGCTCGCGCTCGAAGCGCTGTCGCTCCGACTCATAGTCCGGCGCCAGCGGAATTTCCAGACTGGCCACGGTCTCCTCCGGGTGGTCGTGGGAATAGACATTGAACAGTCGACGATCGATGCCCAGCTGACTCATCAGAATAACCACCAGGGTCAGGCCCATGCCAGCGCCCTCGCTCTCGTCGCCATGATCCATGTAAAACTGCACCAGGTCGGTGTAGTTTCCGGCGTGTTTGAACTTCTCTCGCACCCGCTCTTCCTCACGTGCCAGCAGCGGAAAACGATTGGTAATTCGGACGCGCATTGCCTGAAAAGGACGGTAGTCGAAGCGGATCTTGACCGGCAGATCATAGTCGCGGAATTTGCGGCGGTATTGCTGGATTCTCTTTTCGGGCAGGCTTTCCTTGAACAGCTTCATGCCGCGTTCGTAGTCAGCGGGCAAGTCGGGATTGAGCCCCTCCTCGGTCAGTATGATTCGCTTCAAGTTGGCCTTGGTGGCATTCATCACCAGCTCTTTCAAGGCGGTGTAAACCAGATCAGTCAATTCGGTGCGATTGTAGCGGCTGAGGATGCGCTCCGCCGCCAGATTCAAGACCTGTTCGCCATAGTCGGTCAGGTAATAGGTCAGTACGCTGACCGCCTGTCCGCGGTCCACGGCGTCGTCGATCAGGGCGATTAGCTCTTCCTTGCTCTTACGCATCAATCAGCGCCTGCGCTACATCGAATCGTTCTGAAAACGTCGCTCGCCCGATATTATCATCGACACAGGGCCCGCGCGCGCATTTCCTTTTTGGCACACATGCCCCCCCCAAAACGGCCCAGGCCCATTCTATCAGGAGACGAATATACAGCCCTTGTCCCCGGCGGCCTGGAGGGCATTTTGAGCGCCGAGTTGAGCAAACTGGGCGCACGCTCGGTCCGCAGCGGCCGCCGGGCGGTGCGCTTCCGCGCCGACCGACGCCTGCTCTACCAAGCCCACCTGCAGCTGCGTACCGCCGTTCGTATCCTCAAACCCGTAGCCAGTTTTCAGGCCCGCAGCGATACGGGCCTCTACCGGGGCATTTTCGAGGCCGACTTGAGCGAATGGCTGCCGCCCAAACGCACCTTTCTGATAGAGAACAGCGTTCATTCGCGCATCTTTCGCCACAGCGGTTTTGCGGCCCTGAAGGCCAAGGATGCGATTGTCGACCGCCAGCGTCAGGACCACGGCCAGCGTTCTTCGATACATTTGAAGAAACCGGATATTCGGCTGCACCTGCACATTGACGAGGATCAGGTGGACCTCTCGCTGGATGCCAGTGGCGAGCCCCTGCACCACCGCCTGTATCGATTGGACCATGGCCAGGCCTCGCTCAATGAATGCCTTGCTGCGGGCCTGGTGGCGCTCAGCGGTTGGCGCTCGGAGGATGCCTTTGTCGATCCGATGTGCGGGGCCGGCACGCTAGCCATCGAAGCGGCAATGAAAAGCCTGGGGATTGCGCCGGGCCATAAACGCAGCTTTGCCTTTGAGCGCTGGCCGGATTTTGATGCGCGCATAATGCAGGAACTACGCGCCGCGGCACAAGATCAGGCCGCCGCCGCCGAACGTAGGCAGCCAACGCGACCGATCATTGCCGCTGACAACGATGCTGAAAGCCTGCGGCTGGCCCGCTCCAATGCAGCACGAGCCCATGTGGCCCACGCCATCGACTTTCAACTTTGTGACGCTCGCAAATTGCGACCGCCTCCGCCCCCCGGCATCGTGTTGACCAACCCGCCTTATGGCGAACGGTTGAAGCCAGCAGACCTGGCGGCGCTCTATACCGACTTTGGCAACGCCCTTCGTCAGAACTTTGGGGGCTACCGCGCCTGGATCTTTTCGGCCAACCGCGATGGCCTTGGCAGCATCGCCCTGGAGCGCGGCCAGTCGCTGCGACTCAAGAATGGCGCCCTCGATTGCGAATTCTGTGAGTTTGTCCCCGCTCAGGGGACGGATCCAGATTCGCGCTTCAGTAGCTGATAGCTCTCGGACGCATGCAGACCATCCGCCCGCGCGAGAAGCGTACAGCGGACCGTGTGAGAGGCGGAAAGCGCCTGCCCAAAATACAGGCCGGTAATTAGCGCGACATCGAGCTTAGTGCTCCAGGTTCCGAAGCCTTTCATGACGCATGGACGACAGGGACTTTACGCCGACTTCGATCTACCTGGCGGCGGCCACGCGCTCCTGGCGCTTGCTTTCCAGATATTCATCGTAGGTCATCAGTCGATCGATTACGCCTTCGGGGGTGATTTCCAGAATGCGATTGGCAACCGTGCGCACCAGCTCGTGGTCGTACGATGAAAAAACGATCATGCCTGGAAATTCAGCAAGACCATTGTTCAAGGAGGTAATCGACTCCAGGTCAAGGTGGTTGGTAGGCTCATCAAAGATAAGAACATTGGCCCCGGAGAGCATCATACGCGATAGCATACAACGCACCTTCTCCCCGCCGGAGAGAACATTGCTTTTCTTCAGGGCCTCATCGCCGCCAAAAAGCATGCGCCCCAGAAAGCCGCGGATATAGCCCTCTTCTTGATCTTTGGAATACTGGCGCAGCCAGTCGACAAGGTTCAGATCGCCGGTGAAAAAACGATCGTACTCGCGCGGTAGCACGGCGCGCGTGGTGGTAACGCCCCAGCGCACCTCGCCGCCATCGGCCTCGATCTCGCCGCCCAGCAGCTCCAGCAATGCCGTGCGCGCATTTTGCTCGCCGCCAATGATTGCGATCTTATCATTCTTCTTGCAACTGAAGCTGACATTTTGCAGCAACTGCACGCCATCGATCGACTTGCTGACATTCTCAACAAAGAGAACGTTGTCGCCCGCTTCGCGCTCCGGCTTGAAATTGATGTACGGATAGCGGCGCGTGCTGGGTCGAATGTCATCGAGTTGGATCTTATCCAGCAATTTCTTGCGCGAGGTAGCCTGACGCGCTTTGGAAGCATTGGAAGAGAAGCGCGCAATAAACTCCTTGAGTTCTTTGATCTTCTCTTCCTTCTTCTTGTTCTCGTCCTTCTTCTGCTTCAGCACCAGCTGGCTTGACTGGTACCAGAACTCGTAGTTGCCCACGTACATCGTTATCTTACTGAAGTCGATGTCGACGATGTGCGTACAAACTTGATTCAAGAAGTGCCGGTCGTGGCTTACCACAATCACGGTGTTGGCGAAATTGGCCAGGAACTCTTCCAGCCAGAGGATTGAGGCTACGTCGAGGTGGTTGGTAGGTTCGTCGAGGAGCAGGATATCAGGATTGCCAAAGAGCGCCTGCGCCAGCAGCACGCGCACCTTCTCCATATCGTTCAACTCGGCCATTGCCTTCTGGTGCAGCGGTTCCTTGATGCCCAGGCCTTCCAGCAAAGCCGCAGCTTCGCTTTCCGCCTCCCAACCGCCAATGGCGCCGAACTCTTCTTCCAGCTCCGAGGCGCGTTCGCCGTCCTTGTCGCTAAAATCTTCTTTGGCATAGAGCGCATCGCGCTCTTCCATGATTTGATAGAGTCGCTTGTGACCCATGACGACTGTCTTTAGAACCGTGAATTCATTGAATTCGTAGTGATTCTGGCGCAGCATAGCCAGGCGCAGATCGCCGGGAATGATCACCTCGCCGGAACTTGCTTCCACCTCTCCGGCCAGAATCTTCAGAAAGGTCGACTTGCCGGCGCCGTTGGCCCCGATCAAACCGTAGCAGTTGCCGGGAGTGAACTTCAGGTTCACATCGTCAAAAAGCGTACGCTGTCCGTATTTCAGACTGATCTTGCTGGTGGAGAGCATGGGGGTCCTGGCCGGCGGAGGGAAAGAGCCGGGTTTGACCAGAATTGCAAAAGAGCGCTGCGCCGTCGACCGATTCCCGGGCGCAATCAGCAGCGCAGCAATGGCCGGTCGAAGATATTTCACGGTCGCAGTAAAATCGGGACCATTCTGAATGGATCTTGCGCGCCTGCAGGCGCGTCCAATGCAACGTGGGATCAGCGCTCTTGCAATCGAACTGGACGGAGTATCGCACCAGAGTTCTGGAAGGTGCGTCGCGCAGCGCCCGGCGCCCCAATGCTTTGCAGCGCGAGGAAGCGCAATTGGCCCAGATCGAGTCTTTGCTCCACCTGCTTTGCGGCGATACCAGCCGCCAGCAAATGCTACTGGCAACCTACCGGCAGAATTGCCGCTTGCTGCAATCAACAAATGAGGATCCGCTTCGACAGCAGCGTCGTTTGCAAACGCTCTCGCTGCATCTGATTGAAGCCTACTGGTATGCCGACTGGCCAGTGTTCGACGATGATCCAGCCATCGAGCGCGGGAGCACAGTGCTCAGCCTGCTAGACCCGGCCCCGGAGGCGCCGCCAGCTTTTCGCTTCGAGGCGGCGCCGCGAAACCTGCTGCAGCGCATCGGCCGACGCCTGCGCCGGCGCCCGCGCCAACCGCACAGCGCCGGGATGCAAACGCTCTTTGCCAGTCAGCTGAGCTATCGTCTGACCAATCAGGTTGCCCTCGCAGCGGCGCGCCTTTCGCCCCAGTCCCCTCCGCTTTTTGCTTCCAGCTTTCTGCGCAGCATCAAGCATCAGACGCGTCTGGCAGAGCTTGGCTACCAGGCGCCGACGCCAAGCGCCCACTGCGCCGGTGCGGCGGCGGACCTGCTGGCCTGCGACGAAAGCCAGCGCGCAGCTCTGGCGCACATTGCCAGCGAGCTGTTGCACCGCGGCCTGGCAAATTCTATGAATGAAGGACCCTGCCTGCACCTCTGTTTTTCACCGCAAGCCATGGCCGCTGCTGAAAGCGCTCCGCTGGACTCGCTGGGTCTGTAGCAATGTGCGGCATCAGTCTGCTCCTCTCCGCCGATGGCCCGCGCCGCAACTTGCGGATCCAATCCATGCATCAGGCGCTACTGCATCGCGGAATGGAGGACGGGCTGGCCATGCAAGTCGCGTTTGCCGGCGCGGTCCGCCGCCTGCCCATCGTCGACCTACATCTTTCGCGACAGCCGATGCAATTTGAAAACGGTCGGTATGTGTTTTTATATAATGGAGAGGTATACAATTATCGTAGCTTGCGGGATGGATTGCGCCGCCAGCGCGGACTGAATTTTGTGACCGAGGGCGATACCGAGGTCCTGGCGCTGGGCTTGATCCACGAGGGTCTTCCCTTTCTTTCTGCAATCCAGGGGCAATTTGCCTGCGCCCTGGTGGACACTGCCCGCGGCGAAGTCTTACTTGCGCGCGACGCCTTTGGCATCAAGCCGCTCTACTTCCAGGCAGGCGACGGCGAATTTGTTGTCGCTTCGGAGTACCGAGCCTTTGATCAGCAACGCGACATTCACGCCCTGCCGCCGGGCGCCTGGCTGAGAGCCAGCGAGCGCGGCCTGGAAGATAGCGGCCAGTGGTTTGATCTGGTCGACTTCAGCAAGCGCTCGGCAACGACCTTATCGCATCTGACGGGCGCCGACCAGTGGGCGTCGGAACTGCGACGCCGCCTGGAGGCTGCGGTCAGCGCACGCCTCGACCCGCAACTGCCGGCAGCGGTCATCTACAGCGGCGGACTGGATAGCTCCATCGTACTCGAACTCTGCCGACGGCAGAGACCGGACACGATTGCCGTGACGATTGGCGCGCCGGATAGCGAGGACATGCTGAGCGCTGCGCGCTTTTGCCAGGAGCGCGGCATCCGTCATTTGCGAATACAGGCTCGCGCAATTACGCGCGCGACAGTGCGTCGCGCTGTCGAGCAGTCGGAGCTTGGCGAGTACGGCGATCTGATCAACGCGGCCGTCTGCGCCCCGCTATTCCACGCCATTCACAACGAAGGCCTGCGCATAGCCCTTTGCGGCGACGGCAGCGACGAACTCTTTGCCGGCTACGACATGTATGCCCGCGCCGCTGATCCGGCAGCAGAGCAGGCGCTGCGGCTTTACAAGCTTGCTCAGCTGCACCGCACCGAGTTGCAACGCGTCGATCGCATGGGAATGGCAGCCACAGTAGAAGTGCGCACGCCTTTCCTCGACCTTAAGGTGGCCGAACTTGCCCTGGCCCTGCCCTATCCGCTGCGACATGGCACTGGGCGCGAAAAGGAAATACTGCGCCGGGCTTTTGCCGAGCTGCTGCCTGACTATATCCTGAATCGGAAAAAGAATCCCTTATCCCATTCCAGCGGTCTGCACGAAAGCGTGCGCTTCTGGCGGCCGCTCTTTCCGCGCTGGCGCAAGCGTTCCAGCGGCGAGGCATTGCGCCGCGATTTCTCCGCAACCCTGCGACGCTGTCATTTCGATCTGGGGCTGGCCGCGGCCGAGGCTCAAAAGGCCAGAGATTACAGCGCGCTGGAAAAGTTGCGCGACTTTGGCGGCGCCCTGTTTCACAAGCTGAGGCGCTAGGCCGACTCCGGGTTGCGCTACAAGGCATCAGGAAGCTGTGGCGCTGTCCGGCGAACCGAAGCGCCAGCTCTTGCTTCGATTTTTTTCGGCGTACATCCGCTTGTCGGCGGCGTCGATAAAATCCTCTACGCCAAGGTAGTTCTCCGGACCGATTTGCACATAGCCTATACTGAAATGAACCCCGCTGCACAGAGCTTCAAGTTCCGCGGCCCAGGCTCCGCACCAATCATGCAACATGTCCTCGGTATAGCCGATCAAAAGCGCACAGAACTCATCGCCGCCATAGCGGAAGGCAAAGTTGTCGTGACCGACATGCTTCTTGATGAGCCTGGCCGTCGTTACCAGAATTTCGTCGCCCTTGAGGTGTCCAATGCGATCATTGATTTCCTTGAAATTGTCGGCATCCATATAGACCAATCCAAGGGACTGTCGGGTGCGCTGCGCCATGGCAATTTCTTGAGAAAGTATCTCGCGCAGCACTCCCTGATTGAACAATCCAGTCAGCGAGTCCCGCCGAACCAGATCCTCCAGCTCCCGGGTGCGCAAGGCGTACTTTTCTTCCAGCGCCGCAACATAGCGTTCCGACTTGTCGCTTGCCAGCCTGGCTTCGACGACCAAACTCTGTATGTAGGTATCAAATACCAGCGACATGTCGTAGAAGAACAGCTTGTCCAGCGCTTCCATCAGCGCATCGCGTTCGACGGGATCGCTGATCTGAATCTCAAAGAATTCCAGGAATACTTGCCGCAGATTGCGCATCGCGGCCAGAAAGAGCTTGGGCTCCACTCCCAGGCGCTTGTGCACCATTCCAATCCGCAATCTGGTATTGGCATACTTCACGCCGTAGTCGCCGCCAAATAACTCTAGAATGTAGGAATGCTGTGCGATTTTCAATCGTTTCAAGGTCTCCTCGTCGCCAATGATCAGCTGCACCTCTTCCATCGCCAGCTGTCTCGAATAGAAGGCGTCGACGAGCGACCGGGCATGAATTCCAACCAGATTCTTGAAGCGCGGTAACAATGCCAGACTTGCGCTGGTCAGCTGGAGCTGCTCTCGGCGACGCTGCAATTCAACGTCATTGATGCGCATTTGTTCGTAGAGCGTAAATTCAGCGAGATTCATGGCAATGTTGTGGGCGCGGCCGTCGCTTTTCGGCGGACCGGACCTCCCGCCATCTTGCATGAGACGGACGATGGCTGAGATTCCTGTCAACTAAAGCATTTGCTTTTTTTCGGTCGTCAGCCGCTGCGCCGACGCGGCTAGCGTAAGAAGTCTGGAGGCAAAGCGCTGACATTTCGGGCATTGCGTTGCAAAGCGGTGCGCGATGCCGGCTGGAGGCAGGAAAAGAAGCGTTGGTACTGGAGCTCTGGCAGCAGCCAGTAGCGAGCAGGCAAGGGTTGTGCCTGAACCTGCTTCAAACAAGCGCTATAAAGCGGGGCGTCTATGCCATGCAGCAAGCGGACCAGCGGTCGATTGCCAAAGCGCGCGCCAGGTTCGTAGCGGTAGGAATCCTTGCCCTGGCGAAGGAAGTAGATATTGTCCAGCGGCTGCTGCGCAATCAGTAGCGTCTGCTCGGGCAAGTCGATGGCAGCGATTGCGGCCTCCATGCTCTCAGGGCGCAAGTTAGTCGGCAGCACAAAGTCGCGCGTCTGATAGACAGCGGCAATACCGGTCAGCGTCGCCAGAGCAAGCACGGCGCGCAGTTTGAAGCCGGCCAGACAGAGCGCCAGTAATGGCGCCGCAAATAGAAAAGCCAACAGGTAGAGTCGAAAACCGAGATCGAGTTGTTCGAAGCGCAAGAAGGGGGCCTGGGCCAGCAGCAGGGCAAAAAGCAGACTGCCCGAGGGCCAGTAGCGCGCAATGCGCGACCGAAACTCTTCAATTGTAAAGCAGGCAATGGCTGCCGGCGCGGCGGCCAAAGTCAACAGCGCCTCAACGCTTATGAGCCGGCCGCCGCGTGTTACGCGCACGTACTGCAATGCCGCTGGCGGCCAGCCGCTCCCCAGGCCATGAAGGATTCGCGTTTGTTCCCGGGCGATTGCCAGAACGCCAAGAACCAGAAGTCCGGCAAGTCCAGTCGCCACTAAGACCAGCACGACTTGTTTCCCGCGGGGTATAAGGTCGGCCCAACGATAGCGGAGCATAGCCCAGTTCGCTGTCGCCAGCGACGGCAGGAAGCTCGCCAGCAAAAAAGGAGCTGTCGAACGATGACTGCTCCAGGCAAGTACAGCCATCAGGACGGCCAGCGGCAGGCGAAAGGAAAAGGAACTGAAAAGTGCAGCCAGATAGAGCAGCAGAAAGACTGCTCCCAACAACTGTTTCCAGTATTCATAAGAGAGGAAAAGACCGGCGCTGGCGAAAGCTGTCCAAAGCGATGCCAGCAATGCCAGCCAATCGCGCTGCGCCAGATCGCTCGGCGCCAGAGTTCTTCCGAAAAAAGATCGAGCTGCAAGATACGAAGACAGAATCAGCAGTGCGGCAAACAGACCGGCCGCGCGTTGCGTGGATCGCAACAGGTCGTCCTGTGCGATGCTGCTCAGATAAAGCAGCGGCAAGGCCAGCGAATGTTCGGCCCCAAAGAATTGGCCGCGTTCGCGCATATGACGGACCTGGGCGGCGTAGTAGTAGCCGTCAGCGCCTGGCGGATAGGGCGAGCTGCCAAGCGCCGCCATGCGCTGCCATCCACAAAGCGCCGCGACCGCCAGAGCAATGACCGCCGGGGCCTTGCGTAGCCAGAACTTGCGGTCGGGCGCCATCGTCCTGTTCACGGGCGCTCTTCCCAATCCCAGAAGAAGTCTTTGTTGGTCAACTCCGGGGCCAGCTCAGCGTTGGCGACGTCGCTATCAATCTCCGCCGGCGATTGCAACTGCTGTTCTTCGAGATCCGCACACTGCGTTTCCCAGTATTCATCGCTGCCAAATTGTGGAAAGGCCTGCGGAAAGGCCGGGTCCTGCCAGCGCCGCGCAATCCACGCGCAGTAGTGGACGTAGCGCAGCGAACGCAAGGGCTCCACCAGATCGAGCCAGCGATGCTCAAAGTCGCGAAACTGTCGGTAGCCATCGAGAAAGAGATCGCGTTGCCGCAGTCCCTCGGTATCGCGAGCCGATGCAATCATCCACAGATCCTGCACTGCCGGGCCTCGGACAAAATCGTCAAAATCCAGAAAAAAGAATCCTTCGTCGCCGTAGAGAATGTTTCCCGGATGGCAGTCGCCGTGGATGCGATGCAAGGGTACGCCTTTGGCCAGCAATTCATAGCGATCCGCTGCGGCCAGCGCCGCCGCCGTATAGCGCTCCTGAAAACGATCGGGAAGGAGACCGGAACCCAGCAAGAATTGCAGCGGTCGACGGACGTAGGCATCTGCATCCAGATCGGGGCGACCGCTGATGGGGCCCGCCGCGCCAATGTTGTGCATCCGCGCACACAGTCGGCCAAGCATGCCCAGTTGCTGATCGTTGAACTCATCGAGACTGCGGCCGCCAGTGCGCGGCCAGACGGCGCAAAAGATGCCCGCTGTTTCATGAATGGTCTGCCCATCGACGAAGGGCATTGGAGCGCAAACCGGGATCTCATGATTGCGTAGTTCAAACAGGAAATCGTGTTCCTCCTGAATCTGCTCGCGCCGCCAGCGCGCCGGCCGATAAAACTTGGCAACCACATGCCGCCCGTCCTCCAACCTCAAATCGTAGACTCGATTTTCCAGACTGTTCAATTGCAGACAGTGCCCGGAGGGCTGGTAGCCGGCGCTTTCCACCGCTTCGAGGACGCGCTCCGGGCTCAGCGCAAAGAACTGCTCGTTGAGATTGGTCACGGCTGCACAGAGCGGGCGTCAGCCTGCGCCCGTCCAGTCGCTTCGCACGCGATTTGTCTTGTGCCAGGCGGACGATGCGCGGCGACTGCACAGAATGAATGCTGTTCGCGTGGCTCTGCTGCAAAACGAGGTCGCTCAGGATCCCGCCGCCAACCTGGCGCGCACGCTTGATGCAATGCGCGCCGCAGCCGCTGGTGGCGCTGAGATTGTCTGCACGCAGGAACTCTTTGGCACGCGTTATTTCTGCCAGAGCGAAAATCCGGACAACTTCAACCTGGCCGAGCCGGTGCCGGGACCAAGCTGCCAGAAGCTGCAGCAGCTGGCTGCGGAGCTGCAGATTGTTATTGTTGCATCGCTCTTTGAACGCCGCCTGCCCGGCCTGTACCACAACACGGCAGCGATCATCGAAAGCGACGGATCGCTGCTGGGCGTCTATCGCAAGATGCATATCCCTGATGATCCAGAATACTATGAGAAATACTACTTTGCCCCTGGCGATCTTGGCTATCGAGTCTGGAATACAAGCAAAGGGCGACTTGGAGTCTTGATCTGCTGGGATCAATGGTTCCCCGAGGCGGCCCGCGCTACGGCTCTGGCCGGCGCGGAGATCTTATTCTACCCCACGGCCATTGGCTGGCATTCCCATGAGCGCGACTCGCTGGGCGATACACAACGCGATGCCTGGCGCACCATGCAACGTGCGCACGCTATCGCCAATGGGATCTATGTCTGCGCTGTGAATCGCTGCGGAACGGAAGACCGGCTGCAGTTCTGGGGCGGCAGCTTTGTCGCCGATCCTTTTGGTCGCGTGGTGGCGGAGGCTGGCGAACGCGACGCGCAGATTCTCTATGCGGACTTACAGCCCGGCGTCGTCGAGTTGCAGCGACGGGATTGGCCATTCTTGCGCGACCGCCGAGCGGAAAGCTATGCGCCGCTCATGCAATTGGCAACAGATCTCTGACGCGCTTCAGGATGGTCCTCGGGGATGCGCCTTGCGCTGTCGCTCTTCCCAATCTCCTCTAGTATCCCTCCCGATCAATATGCATTCAAACAGGACTGGATGTCTGGACCTCGTATCTTCGCATCCAGGGCAGCGATGCGCAACGATGAAAGCTCATAGACTGAAAAGCAATCGTCGCTGCCAGCCCGCAGCACAGCGAATACCGGGCTCATTGGACTGTGCGACTTGACAGCGGAACTACACTGTGCACATTGTTGCCGCGCCTTTCCTGCGCGTTTCAATGTACATCCATTGTATTTGGCGAATCTTATTGACATCTAAAGGTTCTCAGAAAGCGTCCCCGCAAAATGGCTCTCAGGTTATTCGCGCTACTGGGATTCGTTGGTCTCCTTTCCACTGCTTGCTCGTTTCCTGATCATTGTACGGCAAGCGATCCAGGTTGCGTGACGCTCGCGGCCCTTGCCTACACGCCGCCTGCCATGCTGCTGGGCGCCACTTCTGGAACGTCGTGCCAGATTTACTTGAGTTCCAATGCCCTGCTGGGCAATGGCCGCTCGGTTGCGCAATTCCCAGGTTGCGCCGCTATCACCCGTATACTTCGCGTTTCCAACGGCTTCGCGGCTGTAGGGCTCGATGGCGCTGCTTCCTGTCTTAGCTGGCATAGTCCAAATGGCGTAAGTTGGTCCGCCACCAACTGTTTACCCGCTGCCACCACTGGCCTGCAGAGTATGGTGCTGGTTGGCGGCCGGCTAACTGCACTGGGTCGAAATTCTGGCGCCGGGACTGTGCGCATCAGCAGCGATGGCGGGCTGAACTGGACCTCCGCAGCTACGGGTCTTGCTGTTACTTACAACGGGGTCGATTACTTTAATGGCCGATACTTTGGCGCAGGCACCGGCGGTTTGGATTCCAGCGCAGATCCGGCGACATTGAATTTCTCCAATATTCCGGCCGTGTTGGGCACGGGCATCTGGCTTGCAACTTCTGCGGACCGAGTGGTCCTGGTCGGGCAGAACCCGCCGTCTGCAATCGCCTACTACAGTTTCGACGGAGTTGCCTGGAACTCCGCTTCGGGGATTTTTTCCGGCGCGGGCGCTGGCGGCGACCTGCCTACAAAAGTCATCTATCACGGAGGACAATGGATTGCAGTCGGCGGCGCCGGCATCACCGCCACGGAGCGCTGCTTTGCCGACTATTCGGCGGATGGTATAAACTGGAACGGCGGCGGACCCCTGGCGGCCAGCTGCGATACTGCCGCCGTAACCCTTGCCAACGGCGCGCTTGCCTCCGTAGGTCCCTGGGTTGTTGCCTCGGGCGGCGATGCAGCCACATTTACCTATGGCTATTTTGCCAGTTCGCTTAGCGGTCGACCTGGCGATTGGATTTTGCGAAGTTTGAATGGCGAAGTAATCACTTCGGCAGTGGCGCTCTAAGGGCAAGAGCTCTTCGGATTTTCATTTTTTGTCTTCTGGGCCGGCGGATATGACCGAGAACTTGCCTTCACGCCCTCGGCCCACGACCGTTGCAACAGGTTGCGGCCATCAAGCGGCCGGCGCCTGCAATGAGCCCTCCCTGCCAAACGTTTAGAGCGCCAGAGGTCCTTGCCTCCCGCCAGTACGCGCGCTTATGAAACCGCCAAGCTTCCGCTGACAGCCTGTCAGTGGTCGACCCGGCCCTGCATCCCAACGCCGTGGACGCGAATGGGAAGCCGTCTGCTACAACTACGACGACCCCTGCTCCGACAATGCGACACAACTCTCGCCATTTGCAGTATCGTTCGATATTCACACAATTTTATATACATCATACATCCTTCCTAACCTGATCTAGTTTTGTGAAATTAGAACGATTTGGTTGCGTCAATAATTTAACATACTGCTGTAAATTTTGCTGGAAGTAGAGAAGACGGTAATCTCAATGCGGCTCCTCGGACAGGGAGCGGCAATCATGGACGGCGATATCTCGCAGCAAGAAGCGCAGGAAGGGCCTGGCGATGGGCCGGTCGCCGACGGATTCTGGAGTCTGTGGACGCGCGAACAACGGCGATTGGAGAGACTCTGTGTGGCAATGCTGCGCAGCGCCGACGATGCCGAAGACGCGTTGCACAATGCGATGCTGCGCGCCGCTCCCCGCTTTCACTCCGGGATTCGATCCCCGGGCCCCTGGCTTAGCGCCGTCACGCGCAATGTATGCATCGAGATGCTTCGACGCCGAAACAGCGCCCAGCTGCAATACGGCCTCGAGGAACGCGAGACCCCGTGCCCCGACACTGGCCAGGAGGATCAGCTTTTGCAAGATGAGGAATTGCAGAAGCTGCGCCAGAGCATCGAAAAGCTGCCTGAGCGCATGCGCGATGCGACTCGTTTGCGCATACTGGACGGCCTGTCCTACCGCGAGATCGGAATGCGCCTCAATATCAGCGAAGCAAACGCGCGCAAAAGAAATCAATTTGCTCGGCGTCAACTGCAAGTGGCGCTGAAGGACGGCGCCGAACTCGATGCCATTGCCGTAGCTATGCGCCGCGCACGCAGCAAGTCGGTCTCGCAGACAATCCGCACGTTGCAGGTCCGCGAAATCTCCTTTGAAGCGCAATCCTCGATTCGCCTGCTGCAGTTGAGCGATGGCGGCGGCCAGACTGAATTTTCCTATTTTGGTCCGCGCAGCAGCTTGCGTTCCGGGCAACGAATACCTTCGTTGCAGCGCTACATCGAAAGGTATCCGGGCGGATGGCGCAAGCGAATGGAGCTTGCCTGGGCTCAAGCAATGACGGGAGGAATGTCGCAGGCCATTGAGGACCTCGAAGGGCTTTGCAGTCGTCACGAGGGATTGACTGCCGCGGCGACGCTTCGCGGCGATTTTCAACTTTTGCTGGGCGACAGAAGGGGCGCTGCTCGGAGCTTTCGCAATGCGCTTTCTGTGGCCCGAGAAGAGTGCGCGAAACTGCTGCTGCGCGGCATGTTGCATGAAGTCGAAGGCAGACCTCGCGCTGCAATTGCTGCGCTTGAGCAGGCTGCCAGGAGTGCGGCCGGCTATCCCGAAGCCCTGCGACGCGCTCTCTATTGCGCCTTACGTCTATCTGATCAACGAGAAGCGCTTCGCCTGGCCGCCGCTCTGCAGACTTACAGCAGGCGCGATCTGGCCGGACTGAGCAGCCTGGCCATGTTGCTATGGCGCGAAAACCGCAGCGGCGAAGCGCTCCGCCATGCCGATACTGCGCTGGTTATCGATCGCCGCGACGTTCAGGCCCTTTATGTGTCAGCGCAGGTGCGCACTGCCCGAGGCCAGGTTCGAGGTCAGGAGGGGGCCGTCACGCGTACCATCCTGCGCCGTTTGGAATGCGCTGCGCCAAATTCGCGCCTGGCGATTCTGGCCCGAGTAGCCTTCTGGAGAAATCGCGGTCGCTTGAGTCGGGTCGCGCTCAGCCTGCAGCAGTTGAGTCAGAAGCACGGCGCCGATCCCATTGCCCGCGAAGTTCTGGCCTGGCACGATCTGCGACGCGGCGACACACAGCAGGCCGCGCTACACATCCAGAGCGCGCTTGCCACTCAATACGCGGAACGGTCGACCCTCGACCTGGCGGCAGAGATTGCGCTGGCCGTGCGGCATGCGCCGCTGTGCCAGGCGCTGTGCGAAAAAATGGTGCGCGCCGGAGGCGCGCTCTCGGCGGCTCGAGTGCTGGCCGCGCGCGGCGCTCGCGAGGCGCGTGTCCGGGAATTGCTGCAGGTCGCTTCCGGTCAAGGACCCGCCGATGCATGGCAAGAGTTGAATCTGGCGGCCGTGCATCTGTCGCTGGGCGAGCCCAGGCGCGCGCTGAACTATGCTGAGGGCGCCATCGCACTGCTACATCCCGAGGAGTCGCGCACACGATACCTGCGCGCAGCTTCCGTAGCTCATGAAGCGGCCGAGTTGCTCGAGCTTCCAAAGCAGGCCCGCGCCTGGCGGCGTCGAATGGCAGACTGGCAAACAGATCGCTCGGCTTAATCCATATTGGCGACTCAGCGATGATCGGCCAGCAGTCGATCGAGTTCCTTCTCGGCGCCAAAGAGAACGATTCGGTCGCCGAGTTCGAGAACGAATTCCGGGGACGGAAAAAGAAATTCCTCGCCGCTCTGTCGCGGTCGAACGATAGCCAGCAGTGCAATAGGCGTCTTGCCCTGCAGCGGAAGATCAATCACGCGCAGGCCGCCCAGACCGGCGGGCAGCGGCGACTCGATCATGTGAAAGCCATCGCGCACGGATACCGAATGAATCAAACCGCCATGCCGAAATCCTTCAGCCATATTCAAGGCGGCGCGCATCTCCGGATTGAATACATCCTCCAATCCAAGCATTTTCAAAATGCGCAACTGTAGCGGCGTCTTGAAGCGGGCGACAATGCGCCTGGCCCCGAGGCGTCGCAAATTGTCGATCATGATCAGTTCATTCTCAAATGACTGTGATCCGGCGAGAATTACAGCGTCGATGGCCTTGAAATCAAGACGGCGCAGAGCGCGTTCATCGGTGGCATCGAGGCAGATCGCTTCGCTGCAGTGATCTGCAACCTCCTCGACTTGCTGCATCGATACATCTACCGCGATCGTTTCATGTCCTTCGGCGTGGAGGCGTCGAACCAGTTCCATTCCAAAATCGCCAAGACCAATCACCGCCAGCGCGCTCTTCTTCATTCCATATCCTTCCTCGATTTTTGCATCCAGCTTATCCGGTTACCACGTATTCGCCCGGATATCGATAACGCGGCAAGCGTCGGCGCGGAATCAGCGCCACAAAGGAGGTCAGAGCGCCAATTCTACCGCAAAACATGGCCAGACAAATGGTCAGCTTGCCGGCGACGCTGAGATTGGCCGTTATGCCGCGCGATAGCCCGACGGTTCCGAAAGCCGAGACCACTTCAAAGGCCAGATCCAGAAAGGGCGCCGACTCCGTGAGCGACAGTGCAAAAAGACAGCCCACAATCAGAACAATAGAAAGCAACATTCCGGATATTGCCCGGAATACGCTCTCTTCGGTAATGGTTCGTCCCGCCAGTTGCAGCGCATTTTGCCCGCGCAGTCTCTGGAAAACATAGGCAAATCCGATGAGGAAGGTGGTCGTCTTGATGCCGCCTGCGGTTCCGCCGGGATTAGCGCCGACCCACATCAAAAACAAACTGAACAAGGTCGTGGAGGCATGCAGCGATTCGATCGGCAGCGCGTTAAAGCCGGCAGTGCGCGCCGAAACTGAAAAAAATAGCGATTGCTGCAGCCTTTCTGGCAAAGAAAGGTCTGCTAGAGATTGTTTTTGCTCCAGCAGCAAAAACACGATCGCGCCAAGCAGCAGCAACAGCAGGTGCAATCCAAGTCCGGTACGCAGTGCAATTGAAAGCCGTCGTTTGCCGCCGCGCAATCGCTGCCACAGTTCATTTGCAAAGGGGAAGCCAAAGCCGCCGGCAAAAATCAAAGCCATCAGTCCGCCCAGGTAGGCGGAATTGTAAGGCGCTACGTCAATCATGCTGCGTGTATACAACGCAAAGCCTGCATTGCAAAAGGCTGAGACACTGTGAAACAACGCCGAAAACCAGCGCTCCGCAGGCGGCGCCGGCGGCCCAGGTGAAAAGTAGTACAGCCAGATTGTGCCGCACAATTCAGCCACGAAAGTGAAAAGCGCGATCGATCGAACCAGCGAGCGCACCTCCGCCAGCGACTCCTCGCTCAATAAATCGCGCATAAAGATCGCGTGCCGGATTGAGACCCGGCCGGCAAAAAAGTAGGCAAAGAACGAGGTAAGCGTCATCAGCCCAAGTCCGCCAACCTGAATCAGGATCAGAGCGATCCACTGACCTGTGCGCGCATATACCAGGGATAGATCGATTGGAGAAAGACCGGTGACACAAACGGCGCTGACTGCTACAAAAAAATGGTCCAGCGGCGCTACGTAACTGCGCGAGGCTGCTGGCAAACAAAGCAAACCCCAGCCGGCCAGAATAGCGGCCGCAAAACTGGTCGCCAGCACCAGCGCTGGATTGAGACGGAGTACAGTGGATGCGCCGGCGCGACGCAACGCGTGCATAGCAGCCTGCAGTGCAAGAGCGGCATTGGTCAGGATGGTAACGGTCAGCGCTGCATCCTCTGCCTGTATGCCATCGGCGGAAAACCAGGCCAACAAATCGCGCTCCAGGACCAGACGCAGCATCAGCAGCGCAGCAACCAGCAGTTCTGCGCGGTGCGCGCGAAGGTAGGCGCCTGCTGGCTCTGCACGAAAGAGCAGGCCCAATACTTCGTATATGACATAGAACCAGGCGAGAGCTTTCACCAGCACTGCAAGCGCCTGAGGCGCAAGTCCGATGGGCGCTCCGCCAATGCGCGCCGTCAATGCCGCCGCAGCCAGCACGGCACACATCGCAAACGCAATGCGCATTGGCCGGCGTAACAGTCGATCGTAAGCGCGGCGCAGCCTTCCGCCAAAGCCGGCAAGCGCCGCCGCCAGGCGGGGCCACAAGGGCGAATGGGCCTGCGGCGCGCCAGCATCGGACATGGTCGTCGCAGGTTGTACGGAGCGCCGGCTGCGGCAAGTGCAAATGCCCTTGCGCTAATAGCTGGCGTCATCCGCCTGGTTTAGAGGCGGCGCCAGCCAGCAAAAGCCAAAGAAACGATGATTGCGCTGGGCGCTCTGTCAGCGCGTCGTGCCCTGGCATGAAACCCGCAACAAGCGCGCTGCTGAGCCTTGCCCTGGTCTGCCTGCTGCCTAGCGCAGTCTCGACGGCGCCTGAGACGATAGCCGAGGACGCCGTGCAAGGTCGGCCGCTGGGCAAAGAGCTGGAGGTTCTGGAGGATCCGTCTGGCGCCCTGGGCATTGACGAAATTGCCGGTCGCCAGCAGGGCTGGCGGAGCAGCGCGGAGGACTATCCGGGCTTTCAATTCTCCTCATCGGCCTTCTGGGTGCGCTTGCGTCTGGAGAACTCCGCGTCGGCGCCCCGCGATGTTTTGCTGGAGCAAGGCTATCCCTTAATCGATTCGCTCAGCCTATTTCTGCACAAGGACGGAAGCTGGCGCAATCAAGAATTTGGCGATCACCTTCCCTTCGCACAGCGTCCCATTGAACATCGCAATTTTGTCATGCCCATTCGGCTGGCGCCGGGTATGAACGAAATCTATCTGCGCTACCAGACCAGCAGTAAGGTCAGCGTACACCTGCGCTTGTGGTCGCCCCAGGCCTTTCTGGAGGGCGCGATCCATGAACAGATGGCGCTGGGACTTTACTACGGCATTATTCTGGTGATGCTGGTGTATAACTTTTTTCTATTTGTATCGCTGCGCGATCTAAGCTATCTGTACTACGTAGCATTTATTGCCGGCTTTGGCCTCTACCAGTCCACTCTGAACGGGCTGACCTTTCAATACCTGTGGCCCAATGCCGTCTGGTGGGGCAACGCCTCGCTGCCATTTTTTATGTTTCTGGGCGTTGCTGCGGCAAAACTATTTACCAGGTCGCTGCTCAACACGCGGCGCTACGCACGCTGGCTGGACCACCTTCTGCGCGGATTGATTGTTGTCTCCGCGGCGCTGGCGCCGATCAGCCTGCTGCTGACCTACCGACTTGGCATCGCCGTGGCCATAGGCATGGTCGGCATTAGCGTGCTGTTGATGATGTGCGCCGGCATTCTCACCGCGTGGCGACGCTTTCCGCCGGCCTACTACTACCTGGCCGCATGGACCACGCTGTTGCTTGGCGTACTGGCTTACATTGGACAGACCGCCGGCGTATTGCCGGATAATGCCATTACCAGCTGGTCGCAACAGGTGGGGTCCGCGGTGGAAGTGGTGTTGCTCTCGCTGGCGCTCGGAGCGCGAATCAGCGTACTGCGCGAATCCAATGAGCGCGCCCAGGCGGCATTGATTGAGCGACAGAAGGAAAGCCTGGCCATGCAGCGTCGCATGTCTGACAGCTTTGCGCGATTCGTGCCGCGGCAGTTTCTGAGCTTCCTGGCCCGCGAGGCAGTTACCGAGGTGCAGTTGGGCGATCAAGTGCAACGCGAAATGACCATACTGTTCGCCGACATTCGCAATTTCACCAATCTCTCAGAGCAGATGACTCCGGCGGAGAACTTTAACTTTCTCAATGCTTACCTGAAGCGTGTGGGACCAATCGTCCGTCAGAATAACGGCTTTATCGACAAATACATCGGCGACGCTGTAATGGCGCTCTTTCCGGCAAATCCCGATGACGCGGTGCGCACGGCGATCGCTCTGCAGCGCGAGATCCGCGAGTACAATCGCAGCCGTCTGCGCGCTGATTTCGATCCGATTCGCATTGGCATCGGCATTCATACCGGCGTACTGACGCTGGGCGTAATCGGCGAACATGAACGGGTGGAAACAACGGTTATTTCTGACGCTGTCAATCTGGCTTCGCGCATTGAATCGCTGACCAAGAAGTCAGGCGCCTCCATTCTGATCAGCGAGAATACGCTTTTTGGACTGGAAGATCCCAATGCCTATCGTCTGCGCATGCTTGGTCGCGTCCGACTCAAAGGAAAAAAGAATACGATTGCGGCTTTCGAGGTTTTCGAAGGGCAGTCGGATTACGTTGTCGATTTTCTGCAGCAAACGCGCAGCCAGTTCGAACAGGGAGTGAGCGAATACTATGCCGGCGACTACAATAACGCCATCGCTCATTTTCAGCGCTGCCTGGAATCCTTTCCCAACGATCAGGCGGCGCAGGTCTATCTCAATTCGGCGCGGCGCTGGCAGCGGATGCGCTCGGCTGTCGCCGCCATCAGTTGAATTTTGGCCGCCGCTTTTCTACCATGGCGGCGAAACCTTCGCGCGCCTCAGCGGAGCCGAGCAACTGCAACGTTTCCTTCTGGTCGGCGGCGATGATAGTATCGAGATCAGACATCGTGCAGCGACGCAGAATCGCCTTCTGAGCGCGCGTCGCCTGCTGCGGCAGCTTTGCCAGGCGATCGGCCAGGCTCTGCGCCCGGGCCTTGACGTTTTCCTCCGGAACCAGCTCATCGACCAGACCGAGGCTCAGTGCTTCGGGCGGTTTTGGCGCCAGAGAAGTGAAGAGAAAATCGCGCGCCGCCCGCTCGCCAACCAGATCGATCAAGCGTCGACAGACAAAGACCGGCAGAGTGACGCCAATGTTAAGTTCGGGATAGCTGATACGCGCGCCTTTTTCAGTCAGGATTCGAAAATCGCACATGGCGCCAAGCATCGCTCCGTAGCCGATGGCGTGTCCATCGATCGCTGCCACCGTCGGCGCTGGAAAAAGATAGAGGCGTCGCAGCACGGAAAAGAAATACCCAATCAGCGTCGCCAGCTCGCCCTCCGGGCGTCCATGGATCGCGTGCGGATCCAATCCGTTGGAAAAGAAGCCTTTGGCGGCGCTGTTCAAAACCAGACTGCGCACGCCAGGTTGCGCCGATAGCTCGGCCAGTGCGGAATCCAGGACGCCAAAGGCCTCATTGTGGAAGGCATTGTTATCGCTGATTGATAGCGTTACAATTGCCGTTCCATTTTCAACCTTCGACGATACCAGTTGCGCCATTGCCGTCCCCCGCAAAGGCCAGTGCGCGCCGAATAGACCGTTCTGTCCACTGCGAAAGCTGCCAGCTGCCGGCCTTGAGTCCGACTTATGCCCCGGCGTCGGCCAGGGCCGCATCCAACCGCGAACGCATCTCGTCCGCCTCGCGCTGTTTGTTCCACATCGCCGCGTATTCGCCGTCCAATTGCAACAGCTGTTGATGCCGACCGCGCTCCACAATCTGTCCCTGCTTGAGTACCAGGATTTGGTCAGCGTCCACAACGGTCGATAGTCGATGGGCGATCACCAGCGTCGTCCGATTACGACTGACTTCGCGCAGGGCGGCCTGAATGTCCTTTTCGGTATGCGAATCCAGCGCGGAGGTAGCTTCGTCGAAAATCAGTATTTCCGGCCCCTTGAGCATCGTTCGGGCAATGGCCACGCGCTGCTTCTCGCCTCCGGAAAGCTTCAATCCGCGTTCGCCAACCGGCGTGTCGTAGCCCTGAGGCAAAGATTGGATGAATGCATCAATGCTGGCCATCCGCGCCGCCTCTTCAATCTCGCGTCTTGTGGCGCCATCCCGTCCGTAGCCAATATTGTAGCCGATGCTATCGTTAAACAATACACAATCCTGTGGAACGACGCCCAGGGCAGCGCGTAGCGAATGCTGGGCGACCTCGCGTATGTCCTGACCATCCAACCGTATCGCGCCCTCGCTTACATCGTAGAATCGAAAGATCAGCCTGGCGATAGTCGATTTTCCGGCGCCGCTGGGACCGACAATTGCCACCGTTTGTCCTGGCTCGGCGCAAAAATTCAGGCCGCGCAAGATTTCCCGTTCCGGCCCGTAGGAAAAACTAACCTGGTCAAATTCGATACGACCGCCTGCCGGGGACAGCGGCGGCGCTCCGACCACATCCTGCACCTCTGGCTGAATTGCCAGCAGCTCGATCATCTTGTCCATGTCGACCAGACCCTGCTTCAGTTCTCGGTAGACAAATCCCAGAAAATTGAGCGGCATATACAATTGAATCAAATATGCATTGACCATCACAAAATCGCCCAGCGTTCTTTCGCCGCGCTGAACGCCTTGCGCCGCCAGAATCATCAACGATGCCAGACCGCCAGCGATGATCAGCGCCTGACCGACGTTCAACAGCGACAGACTGGTCTGGCTGCGCAAATAGGATTGCTCGTAGGAAGCAAGCGATTCATCAAAGCGCTGGTATTCGCGCTGCTCCGCTCCAAAATACTTTACCGTCTCAAAGTTTAACAGGGAATCGATGGCCCTGGCGTGGGCGCGATTGTCGCTCTCGTTCATGCGCCGGCGATGGATGGTTCGCCATTCGGTGATCAGCAGCGTATAGACGACGTAGAGCGTGATGGCGCCGCAAACGATCGCCGCATACTGCCAGCCAAAGAGTCGTCCGAGTACAACGGCTACAACGATGATCTCCAGGATCGTGGGGGCGATGCTGAAGGTCAGAAAACTGAGTACAAAATGGACGCCCTTTACGCCGCGCTCGATCACGCGCGAAAGTCCGCCGGTCTGACGCGAGAGGTGGAATTGCAGGCTCAATCGATGCAGGTGCTCAAAAACGCGCAGCGCCAGTTTGCGCTGCGCGTGCTGGGTGTTGCGCGCAAACAGGAAATCGCGCAATTCTCCAGCCGCCTGGCTGATCAGGCGCGAGGCGGCGTAAGCCAGGGTCAGCGCCGCCGGCGCAAGCAGCCAGATCGGCAGCGCCGCGCGCCAGCCCTCGCGCAGGACGCCGCCCGGCGCAAGCGAATCCACTGCCAGCTTATAGGCATAAGGCGTAGCTATGCTGGCCAGCTTGGCCAGCAGGAGCGCCGCGCCGGCCAGCAGCAATCGCAGCTTGAGATCCGGTCGGTCGGCGGGCCACAGCTCGCGACCCAGCGCGGCCAGAGTGCGGCGGCTGGCGCCGCGCCTGGATTCGCGCAAGGGGTCGAAAGTCTGATTCATATACGGCCAGCAAAGCGCCGGCCGCAACCGCCGGCAACTCGCGCTTGGATGACGCAAATTTGAAAAATGCCTCGCCTGGCGCGGAGGTCGGCGCCTGGCTGGACGAACCGCAATCGTCCCCCGCCGATGTAAGGAATGCAATCAGTGCACGCCAGGATCAAAACTTATCTGGCGGCGCTTGCCCTGAGCGCCGCTACTTCTGGCAGCTTCTGCTATTCAAGCGAGGGAGGTTTCGATCCAGAAAGAAGCCTGTTGCTCCTGCCCCTGATCGGCAATGGCGTGACCTGGACGAACCTGCAGGTTGTCATCGCACCCAATCAGTTGCCGCCCTATGATACGGCCGATGTAAGCGGACCTACGGTGCTGCGCGACGGAAACCTTTTCAAAATCTGGTATGCCGCCTCGGATGGCGGCGGCGTGGAACGCATCCTCTACGCTGAGTCCATCGATGGCATCCACTGGAGCAATTTTCAACTCGCGGTGAATGTAGGCGCCTCGGGCTCCGGCTTTGATACCCTTCGAGTCTATTCGCCGATGGTGATCAAGGAGGCTTCGATCTACCGACTGTGGTATTCAGCCAGCAATGGAACCTCGCGAACTTTATATGCTGAGTCGAGCGACGGATTGAACTGGAGCGGATTTACAGTAGCCCTGGCGCCTGGCATAAGCGGACAGGGATTTGATACAATGCACGCATTTTCGCCGATGGTAGTCGATCGCTACACAATGTACTATAGCGGCGTCGTCATGGAATCGTATCAGGTCTACCGCCGCGGACGCTGCAGCTCCAGCGATGGACGCGTCTGGAGCAATTGCACGCTCAATCTCGACATTGGCACACAGGGCGCATTGGATACGCACAACATTGGCCGGCAGGCCGTTTTCCACGATAGTACGCGCTATAAAACTTGGTACTCCGGTTCCTCTACAGCTTTCAACTACGACATCATCTACTGCGAATCGCTCGATGGGTTGCACTGGGGCGCCTGCCAGCCAGCTATCGTGCGCGGCTCGCTGCCGCCATACGATAGCAATTCAGTCAATGGCCCTACGGTGCTTGCGGATGGGGGCATCGGCAAAATGTGGTACACTGCTGCCGATGGGGCGACGGCGCACATTGTTTACGCCGAGTCGCGCTGAACCAGGGACGCAACAGGCTGCCGCAGCACAGCGCCAAAATCCTGACCGGAATGGACTACTGACGACCGGATGCGATTAGCCAGCCTTGCCTGGCTGCAGCATACTTCTGGCGTAGAGTTCACACGAACTCAGGAGCAAAAGAAATGGATCTCAAGAACAAGACAGTGCTGATCAGCGGCGCAAATCGCGGCATTGGCCGCGCCCTGGCGGAGGCCGCCCTCGCCCGCGGCGCGCGCAAGGTTTATGCCGCTTCGCGCAACGGCCAGCCAGGCTGGTCGGCGTCCGGATTGCAAGCGCTGCAGCTCGACGTAACCGATGAGCGCAGCGTAAAAAAGGCGGCAGACATTGCCCAGGACGTACAAATTCTGATCAACAATGCCGGAGTCCTTGACTTTGGCAATCTGCTGGAGGCTTCGCTGGATTCTTTTGAAAGACTGATGAACGTCAATCTGTGGGGCAACCTGCGCATGGATCGCGCCTTTCTTCCGGCGCTGAAGCGCAACGGCGAGGGCGCCATCGTGAACATCCTTACGCTGGTCTCGTTGATCAGCGCGCCGGGCATGGCCGCCTACTGCGCGTCCAAAGCAGCCGCCTATTCGCTGGCTCTCTCGCTGCGCGCCAGTCTGGCCGAAAACGGCCTGCGTGTATTGAATGTTTTTCCCGGCGCAATTGACACGGATATGCTGGCCGGCGTTGAAATGGCAAAGACCGCGCCGGCCCATGTAGCGGCGGAGGTATTTCGAGCGCTGGAACAGGGGCGGGAAGATGTCTTTCCAGATCCGATGTCAGAGTCGGTCTATGCCGCCTGGCGGGCCGACCATAAGAGCGTTGAGAAACAATTCGCGAGCATGTAGTTGCCGGGCTCGTCGGATGCTGCGCAACTGCGCAGGTCCGACAAGTCGCCGGGGATTTGCTTATGAAATCGCAACCTTTGTCTGAACAAACGCCTGCATCGGAAGGACGGCGCGCCCGGATTGTACCCCGGGACCTCCTTTCTTTGACCGGCGTCACAGTCATCGCCGCCGCCGGCGATTCGGCGCTGCTCTTCAAGCGACTGACTGCGCCGCTCTACGAGCAGCCGATCCTTTCGCCTGCCGCTTCCCTGACCATTGTGCTGCGCGGACGCAAGGAGCTGCATTTTTCAGGCGGGCGCCGGGAGACCTTGCGCGCTGGCGACGCGCTTTTTCTGGCCCCGGAAATCTTCAAGGTTTCCGATCTATTTACCGCCGCCGATGGGGTCTTCGAACAGTACCTGCTCTTTTTCGATCGCACGCTACTGCTGGAGTTCCTGCAGGAACGACCGCTGCGACTGAAAGGCGCCGCGCTGCCGCCGCCGGCATTGAGAATTGAGGCCAGCGCAGCGCTGAAACGTTATCTTGCTTCTGTGTCTGGCGCCTTTGGCGGCGGCGCGCGCAGCAATGCACGCATGCTGCGCCTCAAACTGCTGGAGTCGCTGGAGCTAATTGATCAGGCGGACCGCAGCCGGACCTTTGCCGACTGGCTGTTTCAGACATTGCACCGACAGGTTCGCGATCCATTGCGGCTGGTCGAAGAGCTTTACGCCAGTCGGCTCAGTCTGGAGGACTTCGCATCGCTCTGCAATTGCAGCCTGTCCTCCTTTCAGCGCGCGTTTCGCCGACAAACGGGGCAGAGTCCTGGCAAATGGATCCAGCGCAAACGAATGGAACACGCCCGGCGCCTTCTTTCGCGCCCGGAGCAAAACGTAACCGACGCGGCCCTGGCGCTGGGCTACGAAAACATTTCGCACTTCATTCGCATCTTCCGCCGCGCCTTCGGTTTGAGTCCAGCGCAGTACAGGCAGCGGCAATTCGACCAGCGCTGACATCGCGACGCCAACCTGACACTCTGGCGCCCATCGAAGTACAGAATCGCCGGAAAGGCCCTGTTGGAAGGGCAGCGCCCTGGCATGAGCCCTGCAATGCAAGGTCTATCCATACCTGTGGAGGACCCAAATGCTACGATACAGAAGCCCATTCACATTCAGCGCGCCCTTCTGGGCGGAACTATTTCCGCAGGGACGCGTCAACGAGCAGTATCCGCCAGTGAATCTGCACGTCAAAGGCGATCGCGCCACGCTGACCGCGCTCTTGCCCGGCGTACAGCTGGAAGACATCGAGATCAGCATCAAGGACGATCGCCTGCGTCTGAGCGCCGAACGACGCGACGATGCTCCGGAAGGTTCTACGACCCTGCGCCGCGAACGCTCGCGTGGAAAATTTTCGCGCACCGTGCAGCTGCCTTTTCGCGCCGATAGCGAACACGCCACGGCGCGCCTGGAACGCGGCGAGTTGCGCATTGAAGTTCCGCGTCTGGAGGCCGATAAGCCGCGTCGCATTGCCATCAGCGCTTGAATGCAACGACGAAGCCAAGGAGGAATACCATGAACCAGGAAATCAATGTAAGTCGAGATAACAGCACGGTAGAACGCGAGGCGCATCGCCCGGAAGTCGCTCCAGCGGTGGACGTCTACGATGCCGCCGAAGCAATTACCCTTGTCGCCGACATGCCCGGCGTCGCCGAGCAGGATCTGGAAGTGACCCTGGAGCGCAGCACCCTGACCATTCGCGGCAAGGCGCTGCAACTGGCAACCGCCGACAAGGACGCCGCCAGCTATGCCGAGTATCGCCTGGTCGATTACTATCGGGCCTTTTCGGTTTCCAGCGAGATCGATGGCGAGCATATCTCGGCCAAACTCAATGCCGGCGTGCTGCGTCTGACCTTGCCCAAGCGCCAGCCGAACGTTCGCAAGATCGAGGTGCTTGGCGCCTGATAGGACGGACCCGAGCATTGCAACCCGGCGACGCCGTCGTTCACAGAGCGGCGGCGTCGCCCTTTTTCTTGCGAGGCGGAGGAGTGCGGCGCACATAGAGTTGCTTCCATACCCGCGCCACCGGACGCTCTTCTGCGTCCAGCACCAGAGCCTCGTATTCGCGCTGCGTTTTTCGATCGCGCGCCACGGCGCCGCGAATTGCTTCGATTTCGCCATCGGAAATTTCGAAACGAGCGCGCACCGTTCCGTAACCCGGGCGCAGGAAATCGATGCGCGCCGCCTGGTCCCAGACGATGTAATCCTTGCCCAGCCGATTGATCAGCAGGAACATATAGAAAGGATCGCACATCGCGTAGAGCGAACCGCCAAAGTGCGAGCCAACGTAATTTCGATTGAAGAACGTATCGCGCAGCTCGACTTCAACCCATCGGAAATGCGGATCATAGTCGGCGACGCTGACGCCAGCGCCCAGGTAAGGCGCATACAGATTGAGCGCATGCCGAAAGCCAAGCAGCGAGCTGGTCGCCTGCCAGAGCGGGGCCGTGCGTTGTTCAGGCGAATCCATACGACAGCTCCACGCGCCCGGCAGGGGCGTCAAGACCGGCGTGAAGTCATTGACCGGCGCTGAACAAGCATGCGCGCTGTCCTCGCCATGGCGGGGCGCAGAGGCATGCTGGAGTTTTTTGCCGGCGGCGGCATGGCGGCTTGCGCGCTGCAACGCAACTGGCAGGTGCTGCTGGCCAATGAAATTTCGGCTTCCAAGTCACAGAGCTATCGCGCAAATTTTCCCCGGCACAGGCTGATTGAGGGCGACGTCGCCTCCCTTCGCCTGGAGCAACTGCCGCACGATGTTGAGCTGGCCTGGAGCAGCTTCCCCTGTCAGGATCTTTCGCTGGCCGGACGCGGTCGCGGCCTGGCCGGCGAACGCAGCGGCGTGTTTTTTCACTTCTGGCGTCTGATCAAGGAATTGCGTCGCGGACAGCGCGCCCCAGGATTGATTGCAATTGAAAATGTTATCGGTCTGGCCAGCCGGCGCGAAGGCGCTGATCTGCTGGCATTGCTGGACCTGCTGGCTGCCGAGGACTACTGGATTGGCGCCCTTGCTCTGGATGCGGCCCACTTTCTGCCGCAATCGCGGCCTCGATTGATCGTACTCGGCGTGGATGCGCAGCGCATTGAGCGCGCCGCCCTGCTTGCAGAAGGGAATGGCCGAGAGGCCGAAAAAGTTCGGTGGGATGCGCCGGCCTTGCAAAGGCTGCGGCAGCGTCTAACGCCGCATTTGCAGGAGCGCTGGATTCCATTCCATTTGCCTGAGCCGACCGCAGGCAGACCGCAGCTCGAGGCAATTCTGGACGAGCAAGACGTCGAGTGGGATTCAGCGGCCAGCACCGCGCATTTGCTTTCCCAGATGAGCGCCACACAGCGCGCCCGGCTGGAGCAGGCGCGCAAGGCAGGCGACTTCTGCGGCGCGCTCTTTCGTCGCACGCGGCGAGACAAAGACGGGCGGTCGGTGGTGCGCGCCGAATGTCGTTTTGACGGTATGGCCGGCTGTCTGCGCACTCCGGCGGGCGGATCGTCGCGTCAGATCCTGCTGCAATACCACAAAGGACGTCCGCGCAGCAGGCTCTTCACGCCGCGAGAAACTGCGCGTTTGATGGGCCTGCCTGACACTTACATCCTTCCGCAGCGGGCCAACGAGGCCTACCGCCTTACGGGCGATGGCCTCGCCGTGCCGGCCGCCGCCTTTCTCGATCAGCACTTGCTCACGCCACTCTGCAAACGCCTGCGGCCGCGCCCTGCCGTCGCGCCATGAGCGATGTCTTTGACAAACTACAACGTAGCGCAGTGATGCGCAGCGTTGCATCCAGAGATACGGCGCCGGAACGTCGCGTCGTCGCCGCTTTGCACCAGATGGGCCATCGCTTTGCACAGCACGACGCCCAATTGCCGGGAATTCCCGATCTGGTGCTGCGCAGAAGACGACTGGCGATCTTTGTGCACGGCTGCTTCTGGCACGGCCATGACGGTTGCAAGCACGCCCGCCGGCCGACCAGCAATCGCAGCTACTGGGATCGCAAACTGGACGGCAACCTGCGTCGCGACCGCAGCCGACGACGGCAGTTGAATCGGCTTGGCTGGAGGACGGCGGTCATCTGGGAATGCCAGACGCGCGACGTCCCCTCCCTGCAGCGTCGACTGCAATCGATTTTGCGACGCTGTGCAGCGCCTACTGGCGCAAATCGGAATCCTCGATCGGAAAAGTGAATGTCTCGCTGCTCCGATCAATATCAATATTGAAGGTGTACTGACGATCGTCTTCGCCGGCTGCCATCACATTGTAGCGAACAGCCTCCTGGGAGGTAGGGATAACAAGTTCCAGAGTCTGGCCGCGGGCCAGGGTGGTTGTCTGTCCCAGAAAGTCGACGCCCCACGAACGCGAATCATGCGGCGAGACGAAAACAAGTCGCATTGTCTGACTGGCAATATTGCGAAAACGCAACTTGGCCAGGCGCATGCCGCCCAGGGGGTCCGCCGAATGGGAGCTCTGCAGGGCGACGGATTGGTTCTGACGGTCATCACAGACTTCAAAGCCCTGAATACGGAAGGTGCTGTTATCGGTGTGCACGCCCATAATATCAAAGCGTCCGCAGGCTGCAGCGTAGTGCAGATAGAAACCGGCGCTGGCGCCCTGGGCCAGGGTCCGTGTAGCGCCCAGTACATCGGGACCCCAGTACTGGCTGTCCGAAGGCGAAATAAAGAGCAGTTTGAGCGTACCGCCAGTTTGATTGGTTACAGTCAGCAGCCGCACCTGGCCCGAGACGCCGGAAGCGACGCCCCCGGCGCTGGCGCAGGAGATTCCCGCGGCCAAAAGCGTCGTGAGCAGAAATATATTGCTAAGGCGCATCCATCGTTGCATACTTTCCTCCTCTCGCAAACGGGACCGCATACTCGGTCTTCCGATGGAATTGACAAGGTATTTCCGAGAAAATGCCGGAAAACTGAGGCGCTTCCGCTCGATCTGTAGAGCCGCCGCGCCGATTGTTGTTGCCGCAAAAGGCGCCTGCTGTGACACGCTCAGGAGCCCAAAAAAACCGGCATTTTGAGGCGCATTTTGTCGAAAACTAAAGCAATGATCGTCGGCAACGCTCAACGACCCTGGCTGTTCTCTGGGCGGCGGCTGACTTTGACGCTGCTGTTGCTCCCGGCAATTCTCCTCGGACCGGCGGCGCATGCCGAGGGTCGTCCCGACTACTACCGCGTACGCAACGGCGACACGCTGAGCGGCATTTCCCAGAAATTCCGCGTGCCCCTGCAGCGCTTGCGACAGATGAATGGACTGCGCCCCGGTCAAACGTTGCAGGCTGGTCGCACGCTGAAGGTCGGCGTGCGCCGCAGCCGAGCGCAGCCTGCCCATCGCCCAGAACCAGTAGGACAGCGCTGGCGACCGATGGGACCCGAAACGCAAACGCTGCTGCCGCTCAACTACAATGCGCCGGCGCCGGCCAAATTGATCTTCCGCAATGCCGATTTCGAGGCTCGCCTCTATGCGCGCAGCTTCGCGCAGGGTAATGCCGCATATCTGGAGATTCTTCCGCCCTCCGGTCGCCCGGCCCTCCCCGCTCATTCCATCATCGAAGCAAAGTTCGGCGGAGAGCTTGTGCCGCTGACGGCGACGCGCTTCGGTTACGCCGCGGTCTTTGCCCTGGCGCCGGATAGCGGCGCAGGTAGACAGCGCCTCGAACTGCGCTTTGGCGCGCAGCCTGCCATTCATCAGTATGGATACAATGTTGCGGTCCGTCGCACGGCATTTCCGGCGACCGCCTGGCGCGTAAACGTCGGACCTCCGGAAAGCAGAAGAACGGCTGATCCGGCTATTGTCGCGCAGCGCGCCGAACAGGCGCGGCGCGAGGGAGAGAAGAAGGCGCGCGTATTTGCCTTGAACAGCGCCAACATGCTGACCAATCGCACTGCTCATCCGCGCGATTCGCATAAAATTACTTCGCAATTCTTTACCTTGCGACGCATCTACCGTTTTTTCTACCGCAATCGTCGACGCATCCAGGATTCAACGGGATCCTATCGACATCGCGGCCTTGATTTACGCGGCCGAATCGGCGATCCGATTTTTGCCATGGCCAATGGTCGCGTCGTCTGCGCTGAACGAATGCGCGGCGAGGGCAACTTCATCGTCATTGACCACGGCAACAAAATTTTTACCGGTTACATGCATATGAATCGCTTCAATGTAAGCGAGGGCCAGTACGTTCAAGCCGGTCAGCTGCTTGGAGCGGCCGGCGCCACTGGCAACGTCACCGGGGCTCACCTGCACATGAGTCTGTGGGTTCGCGGCGTACCTCTGGAAGCGCTCAGTTTGCTTTCATTGCCTATTCGCTTCTGAATCCGCGAACTGGCCGCTGCGCTCAGTCGCCGACAAGTTGTCGATGAAGTTCGATTGCCGCTGGCGATTGACGACGCTCGATCCGATCAAAAACGGCGCTTACGCCGGTCTGCTGCAGCAGCCCATCCTCGGCAGTTACGCCTGCGATGCGCACCGAAAAGCTATGTCGCCCCAGAAGCGAACTCAATCTCAATAGCTCGCCCTCCCGCTCTTCGGCGAAATGTTGCAGCAGGGCGCGCAGTGCGGCGCGCAATGTATCGATTTCCTTGGCATGCAAACGCGCCGGCAGATTGGCCGTCGTCCGCCGCAGCCACTCCTCAATAAGATGGGGCGCCGCGGCCAGCCGGTACTCGCTCTTCTCGGCCTGAAAGGCCGCCAGCATCGCCTTTTCACCTGGCGGGTGCGCCAGCCGTTCCCGTTCGGCTTTGAGGTCTTGATTGGCAAAATTCAAATTGAGATTGGCAACTCGCATCTCGCGATTGATGCGTTCGACCTGATTGCGCGCCTGACGCGCACGCAGCAGGTAATGCAAAAGAGCGAACATCGCCGTGAACACAATCGCAATCACCCCGATGGCAAAGCCAAGGGTTCGATCGGCCTGTGCGCGCGCGGCGCGTTGCACGCTGGCCACATCGAGGGCCGCTTCCAAAAGGCCAACAATAGCGCCGCGGCTATCGCGAATGGGTGCATAGGCTGAAATCCATTCGCGACCGGAGGCAGAAGAGAGGTAGATGCTGGTGAAGGCCGAGCTCGCTTTCCCGGCAAGGACCTCGTCCATTTCAAGTCGCGCTGCATAGCGTTCGCCGACAAACGGACGGGCATGGGCCATAAGCGCCCAGCGCAATTGCCCGGGCTGCTCGGGATCCTTGACAAACACATAGAGATTGTTGGAGCTGAAGCCCAGAAAGCGCTGAGCGTCAATCGCCGTCTGTAGCTGCCGGCGCAAGAATTGAAAGTCATCGCGCTGCTCGGCGCCAGCAAAGCGCCGCACATCAGGCTGACCTTCGCTGTCGATGCCGTAGAGGCGCGACAGTTGATCGCCATCCAGCGCGCCCGCCGCCGAACGGGCAATGGCCGCCAGCATGTCGCCCGTCGATCGGCGGGCATTCTGCATCGATATCTCGTAGTTGTAGAAGGCCAGGGCGCCGCCGGAGGCGGAGAGCAGCACCAAAAATAGGCCGGCGAAGTAGGGCGCGACTCGCTCCGTGCGACGTCGAGGCGGGATCGTTGGTGGATTCATGATTCCTTCTATTTATACGTAGACGCGCGGCCGGCGAATCGGTATCAGATAAGCGTGCGATTGCGCGAAGCCAGACCAAGATGTAGCGGCCGGGGTGCCCTTGGCGCAGCGAGCCTGCTTGTTCTGTTGCTGGCTGCGGCGCAGGCGTTGCTGGCGCTTTCGGGCCGGCAAGCGCAAGAGTTTGGAATTCAGGCCGGGCGTTGGCCGCCCTGGCCGGGATTGATTACAGCTCCGCTCGTGCACGCCTCCACGCTCCATCTGATCTCCAATCTCGTTCCGCTTTTTTTTCTGTTCGCGGCGACGATCTACCTCTTTGGTCGTCTCGCGCTGCTCGGTCTTACAACATTTTGGTTCGCTGGCGGACTGCTGGTCTGGGGCCTGGCGCGACCGGAGATCCACCTGGGCGCAAGCGGCCTTGTCTATGGCCTTGCCGCACAACTCTGTGTGGCCGGCTTGCTCTACCGCGATCGGGCGGCGCTTGCCATTGGGCTTCTGCTGGGAATTTTTTATGGAGGAATGCTCTGGGGAATCTTTCCGCGCAATGATGGCATTTCCTGGGAGTCGCATCTGGCCGGCGCCAGCCTGGGCGCAATCGTAGCCGCAATGCAGAGACTGCTCAGTCCTCCGGCTGATGATCCAGGAAACGAAGCTGACGAAACAGCGGACGCAGAGCAAGGGTTCGATGCATCAGACCCGCTCGATCAGTACTTCGATGACCTGGATAGCGACGACGATTCGCTGGAACAGGAAGCAGAAGACAACGCTGGCGCACGGCGCTGAATCGGCGCCGCCGCTTTGTACCACATATAAGGCCTCAGGCCTGGAGCGCTTTCCTGGCCGCCGCTTCCGCCGCCAGGCGAGCGCACAGCAAACGGTAGGCCGGAAGCAGATCGACCGCCGTGGCAATCCCGCCGCTCACCGAGTCCGCTGCGTTCATGATCGAAGGCATGTATGCTTGCAGCTTCTGAGCCAGGGGATCAACGTAGAGCTTCACCTGAGACAGAGCCTGACCGACGCGCGCCGTCAGCTCGCCCAACACGCTTTGCGCTTCCTGCGCTGCGCTGGCGTTGGTAAAGGATGAGAAGCGTTGCTCCATGGCCGGACGATGCTGTTCGATGATGCGTCCGATCAACTGAGCGCCCTCCTCCATGAGGTTATCAGTAAAGGGCAGCGCCAGCTCCACGCTGGCAAAGTACAGCGCAAGCTCCTGGCCGGCTGGAAGATCTAGGAAGGCCTTAACCTTATCCACGGGCCCGCCCGGAAAGAGCCGAGTAATCATATAGCCAATTGATAGCGCCTTGATGGCGGCATCGGCCGCTTGCTGCGGATCCGCCTCGAAGGTGCGCTGATTTTTCTCTTTGATTCGATCATAGACGTTCTTGATGCCGGTGAAGACGCCCAGACCGCTATCAATGGCATCGAGAGCGCGCCCGGTCTTGACCACCTGCGCGTAGGGCTCTTCGGCGGCGATGACTGTAGCGCGCTGGACGACGCTGGCGTCCGCCGCCGGATTGAGCCGGCGTACAGCGCCTTCGACATTGAAGTAAGTGCGAAAATCGGGCGCAAAGGGCAGTACGCCAAAGAGCGTGCGCAGCAAGCGCACGGTAACATCGTTATCGTTGAAATCAACCAACTGCTCGTCGATGCGATTGGCCGAGAGCCCGGCGGAGGCGGTCACGCGCGTGCGCAAGCGATCGGTTTCACGACTGGACGCTTCGCTGCGCGCTTCCGCCAGTATCAGGTATTCTTTGCGCGAAAGTAAGGCATGTATGAAGGAGACTGGCCAGGCGAGAAACCACGCGCCGATCAGATAGTCGACCCAGGGCGCCGCCGGGGCCGCGCCCTCTTCCGTGCCTGGAAGGTATGCAACAAAGGCGACCGTCAGCCCGAGGTAGAGCGCGCCGGCAATCAGGAGCTTCGCCCGTCGCACCAGCAGGCCGGCAATCAGGAAAGCCGGGCCATTCAGCGTCGGAACCAGCGTCAGCAAGATCCACCATGATTGCAAGAGTTCCCAGCCGCTGCCTTTGCGAGTCGTGCTCATGCCTGCTCCCTGCGCCAGAATGCCGGCGTCTGCGGGGAAAGCATCTTCGCTATGTAAGGACCGCAACTCCTTTTGCACGCCGGTCGAGCGGCGATGGATTGCAGCAAAATTGAAAAAAATCGCTTCCGATTTTGCGATGCCTGGCAAAGCTTTGTGACCCGCGCCCCCGGCGCAACCTACCTGAGGAGTACTACTGAAAATGGCGGCAAACCTGGAACAATCCCTTGGAAAATTCAACCAGGACGATCTTACAGTTAAGATCTGCGGAACGATTTTCAATACTCTGCCAGGAGGCCCCCCCTATCAGTTCTACAATACGCTGGATGGCGCTGTGCAACGCGTCGGCGGCGATCTGGAAAAAACACGAGCCCTGGCCGCCGCCGACGATGGCAGCAAGGCCTTGTGGGTGGCCGAAGCCCTGGATACCAGCGACAAGCTGATTGCTGGACTGACCGGCGTAAAGAATCTGCTCTCGCTGTTTGGCAGCGCGCCGCGCAAGCGGACTTTTGAAGCGGATGACACCCAGGCTGCGGATGCCGCTTTAAAAGGCGTAGGGCTGGCTTATATGATCTACCGTCTTTTCCCCGGCGACGTAGCACAGAAGCTGAGTCTATTCAAAGAGCTTCCGGCAGGCGTGGAAATCGCCACCTACTATGTGGCTGCGGATGTGGCTCTTCCCTTTGCCGACAACCTGGCGGAGGCCGGCGCCGGATTGTTTAAGAAGCTGATGAATTCACAGAATGCCAGCATCGCTTCCAAATTTTCGGCCTTTGCCGGCGGCGATGCACTCGGACAGGCGACCAGCGTCTTCGGTCAGCTGAGCGAGCAGCTGGAACAGTATGCAGTGGTCGCCAAAGGACATGTGCAGCCGTTGCTGCAGAAGGTGCAATCCGTACTGCCCAGCGGAGCAACCATGATGAACGTCGCCGACTCGGCAACAGGCGTCGCCGCAACGGGACTGGATGTGCTTCCAGTCTATGAATTCCTTGGAGCGCGCCTGGTCGCCGAAGCCTGCGCCATGCGCAGCGCTCGCGGCATTTGATCTCAGAGGCGGCGTCGCCATGGCCAGACTCGTCCGCAGAATCACGCTGATTCTGCTGGCGAGTCCGCTGCTGTTTTTGCTGAGTTTCTGCCAGCCTGCGACGCCCTTTCAGGCGCAGCGCGGTCTGGTCAATCTGCAGGACGCTGCCTCCCATTCCGGACCGCGGAGCATTGGCGGCCAGTGGGAAATCTACTGGGATCGACTCTATACGCCGGCGGACTTCGACCGGCCTGCCTTGCAGGACCAGCTGCAGCGCGAACGCGCGTACTTTCATGTTCCGGCGCGCTGGGACCTGCCTGGCCAGGCGCAGCAACGTTTCGCGACGCTGCGACTGCGCTGGCAGGGCGATTTCGACCGCGAGGCATTGTTGAGTCTGCGCTGGGCCAGCAACGCAGTGCGCCTGATGTGCGGCGCCTCGATCGATGAATCTTCCGGCGCGCCGGGCAGCTCCGCCGCTTCGGAGCGTCCAGGCTACCGTCCGCTGCTGTTGCCGATTACCGAGGAATGTCGCCATCGACGCGAAATTGTGCTGCAAATCAGCAACTTTCACTCTGTCTATGGCGGTCCAACGCATCCCCTGTTGACCGGATCGGCGGAGCAATTGTGGCAATTGCGCGCCGAACAGCTGGTGCAGGACATCAGCGTGCTCGGCCTCGCACTTGGTCTGGGCATCTATCATTTGATGCTCTGGATCTTTCGCCGCCGCGATGTCGGCAGTCTGTACTTTGCGCTGCTTTGCCTGGCCTTCTTGACGCGCGTCAATGACAACGCGGCGCTTCTACCGACGCTTTTTCCCGGCGAGGCCATCTTTCCAATCCATGCGCGCGCCACCTACATTGGTATATATATTCTTACATTCGCATTTGTGGAGTTTTTGCGTCGACTCTTTCCGCGCGAATTCCAGCGGCGCGTAAGCATTGGCGTCGCCTTGCTGGCTGGCGGCTTCAGCCTGCACGCATTGTTTGCCTCGTTGTTGAGCGCCAGCAAAGCGCTGGCCTTCTTCCTCTTTCCCATGGCTGCGCTGCTGGCCTACTGCGCGCTGGCCATTTTTGTCGCTGTCTGGCGGCGCCGGCGCGGCGCCCGCTTGATGTCAGCGGGGATCCTGCTGCTCTGCCTGGCCGGCATCAACGACATACTGGTGCAGCAATTGGTTTACAACGGTCCGCGACTGGCCCACGCCGCGTTCTTCATTTTTCTTTCACTACAATCGGCAATCCAGGCCGGACGCTTTGCGCGCAGCCTGGAGCGCAGCGAGCACCTGGGCCATCACCTTGAAAAGGAAGTGGAAGCGCAGACGCAGATGCTGCGCGATGCAAATCGTCAGCTGGAAGAGCTGGATCTTCGTCGAACCGCATTCTTTCAGAGCGTCTCCCATGAGCTGCGAACGCCCCTGACCTTGATCCACGGTCCTCTGGAGTCCGCGCACAAGCGCAACGAGGCGCTGCCGCCGGACATTGCCGGCATGGTGCTGGCCAACTCTCGCCGGCTGTTACGTCTGGTTAATCGTTTGATGGACATGCAGAAAATTGCCGCCGGGCAGATGCAGCTTGATCCGCAACCGCTGCCAATCAGCGCTTTTCTGGAGGCCAGTCTCTCGGCTTTTTCGCCCTACGCCCAGTCGCGTGGCATCAATCTGGACCGCGAGCTGGGCGAAGATTTGCCCGTAGTTCTGGCCGACCCCGACAAACTTGACAAATGCGTTTACAACTACCTCTCCAATGCGCTGAAATTCACGCCCGCAGGCGGACGCGTTGTGGTGCGGGCCAGCGCTGAACGCGGCGGCGTACTCGTTGCCGTTAGCGACACCGGGATTGGCGTGAGCGAAGATCGCCAGGCCGAGCTCTTTCGTCGTTTCAGCCACAGCGAAATCGGCCTGCTGGGACAGGAAGGCTCCGGCCTTGGTCTGGCAATGGTCAAAGAGCTGATCGAGATGCACAACGGCGAAGTTGGTTTGCGCAGCACGCGCGGCGCCGGCAGCGAATTCTGGTTCTGGCTGCCGGCCGCTCCGCCCAATACGACGCCGCTGCGTCGCCATTTTCATGAAGGCCGCTTGCGGGCGCTGGTAGAATTGAGCGATGTGGCCAGCGGCGCCGAAGCCTCGGTCGCAGCGGCGCCCGCCGAATTTCGCAATCAAGAAACCGTTATCAATCTGGCGCGCAACGCCACAATCTTGATCGTAGAAGATCATCCCGATCTGCGCAATTATCTGATTCACCTTTTACATCGAGAGGGATACCGCACGCTAACCGCCAGCGGCGTACAGGAGGCGCTATTGCTGCTGCGGCGCGAAAGTCCTGATCTTCTCATCACCGATTACATGATGGGCGATCAGAGCGGCCTGGACCTGGTGCGCGAAGTGCGTCGACAGGATCGCACGCGCAGCGCGCCGATCCTGATGTTGACCGCCTGGAGCGAAGAAGGAACCCGCCAGGAAGCCGCTGCGGCTGGCGTGGATGCATTCCTGGCCAAACCCTTCCATGACGGCGAACTTCAATCAATCCTGCGCAATCTGCTCTCGCTGAAATCGGCGGAGCGCGCCTACTTGAGCGAAACCGAACATGCCCGGCGCATCCAGCAGAGTATCCTCCCTGCGTTTCTGCCAGAAGTCCCCGGTCTTACCCTGGCTGCACGCTACGAGCCGCTGCAGGAAATTGGCGGCGACTTCTACGATGTCACGCTGCATCGCGATGGATCACTGAGCGCCTACGTGGCCGACGTCGCCGGACACGGCGTTTCCGCGGCGCTGGTCGCCACCATGGGACAGATCACTCTTGGCTCGGCCGCCGACGCCGCAGCCGACCCGGCGCAAGCGCTCAGTCGGGCCAACGCCTATCTCAATGATCGCACTGCCGGCAATTTTCTGACCTGCTGTTTCGTGCGTATCAGCTCCGATCGGCGCAGCGCCGCCATTGCCTCCGCCGGGCATCCGCCCAGTATGCTGCTGCGCCGCGGCGCCGTACAGCTGCTGCAGGCGTCAGGCCGGGCGCTGGCGCTAACCCCTGATCTGCGGTACCAAAATTTGCAGGTTGCGCTGACGCCGGGCGATCGCCTGTTCCTCTATACCGACGCGCTCTACGAAGCGAGAAATCCAGATGGTCAGCTATTTGGCGAGGAGCGTCTGCAACGCTTGCTGGCCGCGTCGACAGAACTTGCTCCGTCCGAATTCCTGGATCGTTTGCACGGCGAAATCTTGCAGTTTCGTCGCCAGGACTCCATGGAGGACGACTTTACAGCCATTGTCATTGACCTAACGGACGAATGAAACACAGCCCGCCGGCGCGCGGCAGGAACTTGCGTCGGAAGCGGCGCCTTACAGGGCCATCTGCGTCGCAGCTTTTGCACGCCGGAGCGAATTTGGTTCGCCGTATCGATGGCTGCAGAGCGACATGGACGGACTTTTTCAACAGCCTGCTGGCGCAAGGCTGAGCGAAGCGCTTCTGTCATGAAATTGAAACGCGGGAAAACCTATCAGGGACTCTTCCTTTCGGATGTCCACTATCTTCTGGACAAGCGAATCAAACCGCACCACCATAAAGAACTATTTCGTTTGCTGGATCGCCTCGCCAGGCGGAAGATCAAATTCGTAACCATCTGCCTTGGCGGCGACATCATCGAGAACTGGTTCTTCGACGGCGTTGAGATGATCCAGCGCAACGAAAAAAGATTCTCCAAGCTATTTGATCGCCTGGATGCCATAGGCGCCTCGGGGGGGCGAAAAATCTATATTGTTGGCAACCATGATACGACTGCCTTCACGATGAAACTGCATCGCGACGTGGAACGGCGCCTGCTGCAGCGCGGCTGGGAAATTGCCGAGCAGGCCAGCGGCGATGGGTGGACGGCAATCCACGGCCACCAGGGCCAATACAATCGTCTGACCTGGGCGCTCAATGTCTTTGGACTTCGCCTGCTGCATCTGATGGGCCTGCTGTCGCCGCGCGCCTTCCGCTTTGCCGAGCGATTCTACGACTCGCACTTAAATCGACAGGACCCGGCAACTCCCGAAGAAGAGCTGCACTTCTATCGCAAATTGAGTCGTATCAGCCGACAGAGGGACCGCATCCTTATTTGCGGTCATACACACACGCCGCTTTGCCTGCCGGAACTGCGGCTGCTCAACAGCGGCGATTGGCTGGAGCACCGCAGTTTCTTGCTGCAGAAGAAGCGTCGCTTTTATGGCGTGCGCATCGCGGCCAACCGCGAGTGGCAGGAATTGTTTCATCTGGACTACAAACCGGATAGCCAAGAGGGACACGGAGAGGAAGAGGTATGAGCCAGTCCATTTATGAGATCGAAGTCCGCGCCATCGATGGGAGTGCGCACAGCCTGGAGCGATATCGCGGAAAGGCGATGCTCATTGTGAATGTCGCCAGTCAATGCGGATATACGCCGCAGTACTCGGGGCTCGAGGAGCTGCATCGCAAGTTTGCCGAAAAAGGCCTGGTGGTTATGGGCTTCCCTTGCAATCAATTTGGCCAGCAGGAGCCCGGCGAGGAGCGCGAGATCCAGGAATTCTGCACCTTGAACTACGGCGTGGAATTTCCAATGTTCGCCAAAGTGGATGTCAACGGCGAGGGCGCGCACCCCCTTTACCGCTTCTTGAAAAGCGAACGCGCCGGCTTGCTTGGTACGGAGGCGATCAAATGGAACTTTACAAAGTTCCTGGTTGGCCGCGATGGTCAGGTTATTGCACGCTACGCTCCGCAGGTCAAACCGGAAGAGCTTGCCGCGCCCATTGAAAAGGCTCTGCTTGCCTGACGCTCTCTTCCAAAGACGGCGCCAGGCCGCAGCATGCTATACAAAGTGTTTGCGGATTTCAGCGGCGGTCTCGGCAAACTGCTGCTCGCTGAAAGCCAGCCGCGGACGCGCAAAATTGGTATCATCGATCTGGTCCAGCGGGATCAGGTGAATGTGCACATGCGGAACTTCCAGTCCGACGACGGCCACGCCAATGCGCTTGCAGGCAATTGCGCTGCGCTGCGCCAGCGCGACGCGTCGGGCAAAGAGTTGCAGGGCGCTGAACTCCTCGGCGGGCATATCGAAGATGTAGTCGATGGGCTGCTTGGGAATCGCCAGGGTGTGGCCGCGCTTCAGCGGCTTAACGTCCAGAAAGGCCAGGTGGCGCTCATCTTCCGCCACGCGGTGACAGGGGATCTGGCCTTCTACGATTTTTTGGAACAAGGTCGGCATGCGGGATGCTCTGCCGACCGGCGCGCACCAGAGCCAGCTTTTTCTGGCGACTCAAGGCCTTGATTGTCGCCTCGCGCCGGAGCGCGGCGCCTTTTTCTCGTTTGCGCTCGGCATAGACAATGGCCACTGGCGCTGTGGTTCGAAAGAAGCGGGCGCCCCGGCCCTGCTGATGCTTGCGGAATCGCGCCTGCAGATCGGTGGTAATTCCAGTATAGAGCGCGCCGTTACTGGCCTGAATGATGTATACATACCACATGTTTCTGCTGCGTCCGCTTGCTACGATGCTCCGCGCCTGTCGAAGCAACGCCAGCTCTTTTGGCGGCGGATGCGTCGCGGTCTTGTGCCTGAGCTGGCTGAGCGGCTGCCTGGCGGCTTCGGATGCGGCCCTGCGTCCGCCAGGCTTGCAGGATGCGCCGCCGCCATCGCCGGACCGCTTGCTCGATTTGCCGCTGGGGGTAACTGGCAGTTTTGGCGAATATCGCTATGGCAATTTTCATTACGGAATTGATATCAGTACGGCGACCCGAACGGGCATTCCGGTCTTTGCCGCCGGCGATGGCGAAGTTCAGCGAATCTTGTTCAGTCGCTATGGCGCAGGCTTTGCCATCTTCCTGCGGCACGCCAACGAATACAGCACTCACTATTTGCACCTCGACCGCTTTGCTCCGGATTTGCTGGCGGCCCCGGCTTTGCAGTCGATAGCAGAGCGCGCTGCCTTGCGGCAAGAGTTTGATTTCTTTCCAGGCGCCGGCGCCCTGCCTGTGCGAGCGGGCCAGACCATCGGATTCAGCGGCGAAAGCGGCGCCGGTCTGCCCCATCTTCACTACGAACTCTGGCACGAAGGGCTCTCGCTGGATCCGCTGCAATTTGGCATCCGTAATCATGATACAACGGCGCCTGTGTTCCGGGAGCTGCGCATAGAGCCAGGCGCTCCCGGCGTGTTGATCAACGGACAGGGCGCTGGCCTGCAGCTAAAGCTGCGCGCCTTGCCCCGCCATTCGGGCGCACAGCGCTATGCGCTGCAGGGAGCAAACGGACTGCACATCAATGGTCCGATTCGACTGCGGCTGATCGCCTACGATCCCTCAGGGCGCTCGCGCCTGGGATTGGCCGCGCTGGAAATGCTGCTCGATGGTCGACGGCGATTTCACTTTGAACTGCGCAGCATGACCAGGTTGCCCGCGCATGCGCAGCTTGGACTCTTCTATGCTGAAGAGTCGCGCATTGGGCGCGATTCGCAGTACTGCTACAATCTTTTTGAGCGATTGCCCGGACTGCTCCGTTTTCTGGACAGCGAAGAGGGCGGACTGTTGCGGCCGCCGGCCTCCCCGGCGCAGCTGGAAATCCGCGCCCGCGACGCAGGCGGCAATGAAAGCGTTCTCACGCTTGCACTGGCGGCGGATGCCAGGCCTTTTCTGCAACAAGCAATACCGGCCGCCAATCTGCGGCCGGAGAGCGAACTGCTACTGCAAAGCGCGGACCATCGGCTGCAATTGCATTTTGGCGAGCGCAGTGTCTTTGAAGCCACGCGCCTCACGCTCAGCGTGGAGCGTAAGACGCCGCCGCTGCCAGCGGGCCTACGCCAGCTGGGTTCCGCCTATCTGCTTGGACCGGCGCGCCAGGATTTCCTCGGCGGCTACCGCGGCGAAATTCAGGCCGACCAAAATCCGCGTACGCGGCTGTTCATCCTGAATAACGGTCGTCTATTCATGCTGGATGAGAGGGACCAGTGCTCTGCGGGCAAGCGGTGCTTTCATGGTCGCATCAGCGGCATCATCATGCTGTTGGAGGACAGGGCTACGCCGCGCTGGGGACGCGCGCCGAGCCTCGCCGCGGTCGGGCGCCGACTGATTTTGCCGGCCAGCGATGCAGGCGCCGGAATCGATGGCGACCGCAGCCGCGTGTGGATCGACGGCCGCCCGGCCATCAGCGAGTACGATCCGGACCGCGGCGGACTTGCTATCTACGGCCCGACTGAACTATTGCAAGCGGGCCGCCGCCAATTGCAGGCTGAACTCTTTGATCGAGCGGGGAACCGCGGAGCGCCGTTAAAGCATTCGGTGATCTTCCGTTGATCAACGCCTGGTCCTTGCCGTCGGAGGCAAGGCCCGCGCTGCGCTGGATGCGCGCCGGCCCTGAGACTCGTCCCTCAACCATCGCCCCAATCAGCGGCGCTGATTGTAGACGCTGGCATAGCGCGCGTGGTAGAGGTTGACGATTGTCATAAACAGACTAATAATCAGCGGACCGTAAAAGATGCCTACCGGACCAAAGGCCGACAGTCCGCCGACAATACTCAGAAGCACAACCACCGAATTGATCTCGACGCTTGCTCCTACAAAGATCGGCTTGAACCAGTTCTCAACTATCAGTGAAACCGCAGAGCAAAATAGAAAAAGAAAAATTCCCTCGCCGTAGCGTCCAAGCGCCAGCAGGTAAATGGACGCCGGAATGTATACGATGGACATGCCAATCAACGGCAGGAACGCCAGGATGGACATGATCACTGTCCAGAGCAAAGCCGACTCGAAGCCCAAAAACCAGAAAGCAAATCCGGCAAGTCCGCCTTGCAGAATGCCGCCGATGCCGTTGCCGGCCATCGTGACGTAGTTCATTTGATTGAAACGCTGGATCAAGAGTTCGCTCTCCTCTTCCGGCAGCGGCGAGAGTTCCAGCAAGAAACGCTTCAAGTTTGGCCCATGACGAAACATGCCGTAGATTACCACCAGCATCACCGCAATTTGAACTACCAGGTCCACCAGATTGCCCAGCAGAGAATTCACGCGCGACACCGCCTCGCTGGTTGCGGTGCGCAGCAGATCGAGGAGCAGCGCCTCCATACGATGCGGCGTGTAATCCATGTTGAAGTAGCTGAAAATGCGTCGAGCTGCATCGGGGAACCACCCTCGGCCAAACAGCAGCTCGCGAACCCGTTCAGCGCTCAAGAGTTCGTTGGCGCGATCGTAGAGTGCGGCGGCTTCCACCACCAGTTGACCGGCGACATAGCCAAGCGGCAGGAACACCGCAAGCACCACGACCAGCGTCGCCGCCAGCGCGGCGCCCTGTCGGCCAAAGCGCAAGCGCCGCAAGAGCCAATCCAGCATGGGATAGAAAGCGCCAGCGACAATCAGGCCGATCACCACGGCGTGCACATAGGGCAGCGTCATAACGCCAATCAGGGCCAGCAGTGCGAGAAACAGTGCGCCAAAAAACCAGCGCGCCATTCGCGAGCGTTCGATTTGCTGCAATTGAACGCTGCGCGTCTCCAGTATGGAGGCTGCCGCCTCGACAATTGCTTCCGCCGCTGGCAGCGGCGCTGCGCCAGCTGTTGCGGAATGTCGCGGCCGCCGCCCTGCTGGCCGCGCTGCGTTGCTTTGCTGGCGACGGGCGGCCATGGTGGAGGGCCGCGCAGCGCGGTCGCGCCGGCAATCACTTCTCCTGCAGACGGCAGCTCTTGCGCTTCGCTCTTGCCGCCAGCATGGCCGCGCGCTTGATGACCAGGTGAATGAGCATGGCTACCGCTGGCCAGCGGAGTGGGAGGAGCACCAGTGCACGATCATCAGCTGGCCGCTGCGCCCGGAACTCTGGTCGGGTCGCTACGCCGAAGTTCGGACGCTCTGTTCGCGGCTTGCCGCAGACATCCTGGCCAGCGAAGCTCTATGGATACTCTGTCCGAACTCCGAACAGCAGCGCATCAGCCATGAACTAAGGCAGGCGGCCCAAACGGACCAGTTCCAGGAACGATTGCAATTCCTGAACCATCCGACCAATGATGTCTGGGCGCGCGACTATGCGCCGCTGCGTCTGATCGCCGAGAGTCGTTTGCCGCTGTCGCTGGATTTCCGTTTCAACGCCTGGGGCACAAAGTTTGAGCCCTACGACGACGATGATCGCGCCGGCTTGGCCATCGCCTCTGCGCTGGGCGATCAATGCCGTTCCTTGCCCCAAATTGTCGAAGGCGGCGCCATTGAGACTGACGGTGCGGGGCTCCTGCTGAGCACCGAGTCCGTCTTACTCAATGAGAATCGACACCCCGCCGCACGGCGAAGCGACTTTGAGGCGCTCTTCGATCTCGAATTTGGTCTGAATGTCATCTGGCTGCCCTGCGGCCTGCCAGGCGACGACACGGACGGGCATATTGATATGTTTGCCCGCTTTACTGCTCCGCGACGCGTACTTCTGGCCCAGGCGCCGCAAGACCATCCGGCTGCCGCCGCGCTGGAGCTTGCCCGGAAGATCCTGGAATCGCACCGTTTCACGGATGGCGGCGCACTGGAGCTTGATTTTTTGCCGATGCCCGCCCCTGCTTTCGAAAACGGACGCCTGCTGCCCTTGACCCATGCCAATTTTTACATATGCAATGAGAGCGTGCTGGCGCCAGTCTTCGGCGGGAAAAGCGATGAAGTTGCGCTGCAAATCCTCGAACGACATTTTCCCGGGCGCCGAATCACGCCCATTGCCTGCCGCGATCTGTTCCTGGAAGGCGGCGGGATTCACTGCCTGACCATGCAGGCAGCGGCAGCGACTTCCAGCCGCTGTTGAAAGCGGCCAAAGAGCGTCGCCTCTTGCTGTCGCAAGGCGAACAGGCGCTCTTCGCGATCGGCATCGCGCCCCTGGATTGCTTCGTGGATTTCTTTGAGATGCCGCTCCACTTCGGCAATCAATGCGCGCAGTCGAATCGGTTGGGAAAGCTCAAGCAGCAGAGGCTCGAGAGTGCAAGGGGTTTGTATTGATTGCATATTTCCTCAGCCGAGACGATCGCGGTAGTCGGCATAGCCGAAACGCCGCACGATGCGCAACTCGCCGCTCCGGGAATTGCCGATGGCAATCGATGGCGTTCGCACGCCATTAAAATTGCTGCTCTTGACCATCGTATAGTGCGACATGTCAAGAAATACGATCCAATCGCCCTCCTGCAGCGGCCGATCGAAACTATAGTCGCCCAGAATATCTCCAGCCAGGCAGGTCATGCCGCCAAGCCGAGCGGTCCAGGCGCGATCGCCAGGCAAGGATGCATCCAGGATTTCAGCGCGGTAGGGCATCTCCAGGGTATCCGGCATGTGGGCAGTAGCGGAGGCGTCCACTATCACAGTAGCCGGCTGGCCCGAACGCACATCGAGCACGCGCGAGACCAGAACGCCGGTGTTGATGGCCGCCGCCTCGCCCGGTTCCAGATAGACTTCAACGCCATATCGAGCCCGAAATTTGCGGATCAGATCGATCAGACCCGGCACATCGTAGCCAGGTTGCGTGATGTGATGTCCTCCGCCAAAATTAACCCAGCGCACATGCCGCAGCGCTTCGCCAAAATTGCGTTCGACGACGGCAAGGGTGCGCGCCAGCGCCGGCAGACCGCGCTGGCAAAGCGTATGAAAATGCAGGCCGCTGATGCCTTCCAGACTCTGATCATCAAACTCTTGACGAGTGGCGCCAAGTCGCGAGCCGGGCGCGCAAGGATCATAGAGCTCAACTTCTGTCTCGCGATGCTCCGGATTCAGCCGCAACCCGAATTCGATCTGGCGACCGCTGGCGTTGCCGAAGGCCAGGGCCTCTGCTCGAAAGCGATGCCATTGGCGAAAGGAATTGAAAACGATGTGATCGGCTATTTTCAGCAGTTCGCTGAATTCATCTTGAGGATAGGCGGGCGCTGTCACATGCAACTCGCCGCCAAAGTGTTCATGTGCCAGCATCGCCTCATTCAGCGAACTGGCCGTCGCGCCGGGCAGATACTCTCGGATGATGGGAAAGGCGCTCCACTGTGCAAAAGCCTTCAGGGCCAGGATGATGCGCGCGCCGCTTGCTTGCTGTACCTGGCTCAGTATCTCCAGATTGCCGCGCAATGCGACTTCATCCAGGATGTGAATGGGCGTCGGCAGATCGGGGCGCAGAAACTGGCGAAAAGACTCGCCGCTCATCGTTGTTGAAGGCGCCGCAGGATTCAGAGGGGCCAGTGCCACGCAACCGTATGCGCCGCAGGGCGGCCCCCGTAAATCAGATTCCCTGGGCGTGACTGAGCGCCGCTGCGCCGCGCTCCAGCAGTCGGTCGGCGCTCAGAGCAAAGCAGCCATGGATGCGCGGATCTTGAAACGCGGCATTCCAGAACTCCGACTCGCGCGAGTAGCGCACCGGAAAAGAGAAGCCCAGAAAATCCGCCTGCCAGCCATCTTCCTCGGCCGGCGCGGCAAAATAGCGAAAGGTCCGCAAAGCAATGTCCAGACTGGCCGCTTGATTGACAAAGATCGAAATCGGCGGATGGGCGCCGGCCTCGCGGCGATCGCGATTGTGCAAGCGCATAGCCTCAAAGGCGCGAGCGCAGCTGGCCGGGGTCGGCAGCAACACCAGAGTGCGGCGCGCCGCGGCGAAGCACTGCATCCAGGCCTCGCGTCCCGAAGAACAGTCGATAAGCAATTGCGTCGCCGCAATTTGCATCTCATCGATGCGACGGCCCGGCGGCGGCCCTTCCGCCGCCACAATGGCCTGCAGGCCCGAAGCGCCTTGCAGCAGGCGAACGCGAATGCCTGCCAGGCGGGCGCGACGTCCGGCCTTCCTGCTGCTTTGCATCAGCCCGGCGCCCTCGAAGAAGGCCACCTCAATGCGCCGGCGGAGCAATTCTGCGGCCAGCGCCGATGCTACAAACGAGACGCCGCTGCGCGGAGCGCCGAAGAAGGCAATAGCATGGGCGGAGTCAACTGGCAGGCGTTGGACCATGGCTGGCAGCCTTCTCCCTTTGCACGGCTTCATCAAGCAGGCGTCGCGCACGTACGCGCGTCATGTCTGCGGAGTCGGCCAACAGCGGCGTGAGCGTTTCGAGAAAACTCGAGCTTGGCCGCCCTTCGCTTTTCAGATACGATTCCAGGCGATCCAGCACTTGCATGCGCGTTGCCAGGTCCAATTCCGGAATGGCTTCCGGCAGTTCGAGGTCGCGCACCGGCTGATCGAGGACGAACTGCACCGGGTGTCGCGGCGCATCTGGCGGCGCATTTACAGCATAGGCTTGAACGCTGAGTTCCTGTTCGCCACGACGCAAGCTGGAACGGCCAATCAACCAGACGACGCCAAGCAATGCCAGCAGCGCAACGCCGCCGACGCCGGCCATCAGCCAGCGTTGCAATGCCGCCTGCCACTCTGCTGCCCGCTGGCGTTCCAGGCGCTGACGCAGAGCAAGTTCCTGGCGGATGCGCATTTCTTCCAGTCGCTGTTGCTCCTCGCGCGCCAGACGCTCGGCCTTTTCACGCGCTTCTTTTTCACGCTGCAGGCGAGCTTCCTCGGCGGCTCGGCGGCGCGCCGCCAGCTGGCTGCGCCGCAAGCGATCGCGATGGCTCGAATCGACCGATTGGCGTTGCTGCTGTTCCAGACGACGCCGCTCGGCCGCCGCGCGCGCTCGTTGGGCTTCCATTCGCTGGCGAGCCTCAAGGGCCGCCGCCGCGTCCGGATCTGGCGCCGGTTCCTGCGCGGAAATTCCGCGGCCAAGTCTCTGGTAATGTGGCAAGATTTCTGGATGATTTGGCCAGATCTGCAACGCGTGCCCATATACCAGAAGCGCGCTCCGCTGCCGCCCGCGTTCTTCATAGAGCATACCGGCGCGCAGGCAATCTTCTACCAGTCGCTTGCGTTCAGCAAAGCTGGCGGTCGGTCGCGATAGCAATTCGGCAAGATCTGGCTCGGCCTGCCTGTTTTGTGCCACCGGGGCCGGGCCCACAAGGGCCAGGAGGAGACTCAGCAACAAGAGTACAACATAGGGCCAGCGATGCAGCACGGCAGGGACCATAGCCTATTTTCGGCGCCCGTGCGGTTTTAGTAGTTCACTTTTAGGCGCCCCTGCCCGCGCTCCGGGCCTGCAGCGGGTTTGGGCAGACTGCACGCCACCGGAGCGGCCTTCACGCAGCCAGCGCTGCCCGGACTTTCTTGCGCAACGCCGGCAGAATCTCTCGCTCAAACCAGGGGTTCTTCTTCAGCCAGAGTTTGTTTCGCGGCGAGGGGTGAACCAGCGGAAAATAGTCTGGAAGGAATTGTTTGAAGTTTTTAACAGTCTCAGTCAGACTATTCGATCGACTTCCTTTGAGGTAGTAGGCCTGGGCATAGCTTCCAATCAGCAGCGCCAGGCGCACCTGCGGAAGGGCGGCGCGCAGACGCGGGTGCCAGTGCGGGGCGCACTCAGGACGCGGCGGCAGGTCTCCGCTCTTGCCCTTGCCGGGATAGCAAAAGCCCATGGGGATAATGGCGATCTTTGTTTCGTCATAGAACAACTGGCGATCCATCTCCAGCCATTCACGCAGCCGGTCGCCGCTGGCATCATTCCAGGGTATGCCCGTTTCATGGACGCGCAGCCCCGGGGCCTGTCCGATCAATACAATGCGCGCCGAAGTGGCGGCGCGCAAAACCGGCCGCGGCGGCAGGGGCAAGCTTGATTCGCACAGGCGACAGGCGCGTGCAGCCAGAAGCGCTTCTTCCAGCGATTCCATTCGACCAATCAATGGGCGCCGAACAGAGAGCGCAAGGAAGACCAAACTTGAGCCGGCCAGCCAGAAGGCGGCGCCTCCGAGACCCAGGAACGTAGAATTTCTTCCGGACGCAACAGCAGTTCGCCGCTGGCCGTCTGCAGCACCCACTGGTGCGGCCCCTTCAAACGCAGCTGTCCGTACAATTCCTGGCCGCTGCTCAGTCGGACGATCCCCCATTGACCTTCGGCCAGCGGCGGCCGCGCCAGCGGAGCCGGCGCAGCCCGTGCGGCGGCCAGGTCGTCTGGCGAAAGTCGAAGCCGGCCAAGTTCCGTTTCCACTGAATGAAAATCGCCGTCAAAACTGCCAGACTCCGCCTGGAGACGCTGACCGCTCTGCAACAATATCCTGCTGTCGCTGCCTGTTGCTTTTCGAATCGCCTCGATGCCTTCCGGCGGCACTCGCGTTTCCAGGATGTGCCCGCTCACTTCTTTGGAAAGCAGCATGTAGTCTACTTCATCAAGTCGAAATCGAAATTTTCCCGATTCGGCTTCAAAGACCAGAAAGGGATCGTCGCGTTCCACGGCCTGCCCTGACAATCGCATCCCGCTGTGCAACACCAGTACTCCGCGAGTTCGCTGCAATCGCTCACGCTCAGCAGGGCTATCTTCCGCTGCCTGCGAATTCAATACATCGTAGCGAATACGCGCCAGACGGTATTTGCTGATCGTCTGACTTTGTCCGTCAATGATGGCCGTTACATGGGTGCGCGAGAAGCCCACCACTCGCCCCTGGACTTCGGTCCCATCGCGAAACTGAATGGTCTCGGCTGCCAGCCCCTTTGCGCCCAGCGTCCAGAGCACCGCCGCTGCCAGCAGCGGCGCGCTTGCCGTCTTCAGCTGCGTGCGATGGTCTGCCAATTTCCGCCTAATTTGGGCCAAAATGAATGCGCTCCGAGACGCGGGTGATTTCCACCGATCCTCCAGTGATCTCGACTTCATGGCCGTTTGCGTCCAGGAAGCGAACACGCGCTGGCCCGCCCTTGCCGCCGAAGAGATCCCCCACAAAAGGAACAAAGCCAAGAAAACCATCGCCATAAGCATGACCAAAACATCCAGATCCGCCAAACGTTGGATATCTCAGACCATCACCACGCACATATGGTTGCAGATAGAAAAGACCCATGACCCAGTGCAGCGGCGAAATGACGCAGTCCAGAATTGTTCCGGTTCCCGTGTAGACTGTGTCCGTAACATAGGTGCGCGTCTTACCATTGTCATCAACGTGGCGGACCTGGAAGGCCGAGCATGAAATCCACAGGGGCGCTGCAAAAGCAAGAAGGCAGAGTATTCTTATCCATGAAATGCGCTTCATCACTGCTCCGACAACCGAAAGCCGGCGTATTGCGCGTAGGACGCTATAAAATTTGAAATATGTCAACTTTTTTGCCCGCTGTGAAGCGCAATTTTGTTGACCATCACACAGAAAATGGATCTTGCTGATCGCCATGCGCGACACAGCCAAATCTCGATCATGCTGGCGTCTTAAGTTTCTGCGCGATGCTACTGTGGTCCTCGCGCTATTACTTCCTGCGGCGCTTGCTGCCGACGCAATCCGATTGAACGGCGGCCAGGTTCTGGATGGTCGCATCGTGGAAGAGTCAGACAAGACAATCATCTTCGAAACCGATTTGGGCGTACTGGCCATTCCGCGCAGTGATATTGTCGAGATTGAGCGTCAGGGCGGCGCGCGCATTCCGCGCACGCAGAGCCAGAGTGCAAGTCCGGGCGAAGCTGCACTCTACAGTCTGATACCCTTTTACAGCGGATTCTATCGTACCAGGGCGCAGGAGTTCGGCGTGCTGCCGTCCCTGTTGCAGGGTTACCTGGCAATCCAGGCCATCCTTTACAATCCGCTTGCCTGGCGCCGCGCTCCGGTTACGCTACAGGACCACTACCTGGGCGGTCCCTTTGCCGATCCGGGTCGCAATCTAGCGCTGCCGCTCTACTATACGACGGCGCTTGGTCCCATCGAAGCGCGCGGACCGGCGCCTCAGTTTTTCTTTTCCGAATCGCTCTATCAGTATGATGATCGCTACATTCCCATTCGAATCTTGGGCGGCGCCGTCGTACCGCAAAAGCTGGCGGCAAAGCGCTGGCGAAACGCAGCCACTGGCTACCTGCTGGTGAGCGGCTTGCATGTGGGACTGACTTACCTCTACGCCCTTACCCTGGGCAAGCCCGTGGCTGCCGCAAGTCCCGGTCGCGGAATCGATCAACAAAGCTATGCTTATGTCGTTCCCAACGGAGACGGCGGAGTGGATTTCGGCCTGAGCTTTAGCTTCTAAGAGCGCGTCCCCAAACCCCATCCGTGGAGTCTTGGGACAAACGGAACGGTTTCCAAAATTCAATACATTGCCTTCGGCAATGGCGAATTCCCTGGAGAATTCGCACGTATTGTTCAACCGCTCCTCACATTCGCTTTGCGAATGGCGCGACCTCCTGTCACGCAGAGCCGGTCTCGGGACCGGCTCTAAGGATAGATTCTGCTGAAAATCACTTGTCGTTGTTGCCGGCCGCCAGCAGCAAGGGTAATGCTGCAAAGACGCTTTCCTCTTCTCATTCTGGGTTTGCTGGTTCTTTCAAACTGCGCCGGTCCTAAGGCGGAAGCCACGGTGCAGCGCGTCCAGGGCGATGTGCAGCTGCTGCGCGGCGCAGAGCGGCGGCCTCTGCTGGTAGACGATAGCCTGCATTCCGGCGACCATGTGCTCACGGGCGAGGATGGCATCGCCATTTTGCATTTTGCGAATAGCTTCGCGGCCGCCGAGTTGCAGCCCAACGCCGATCTTGAAATCAAAGCCACAGCGGAAAGCAAAGAGCTGAATCTGCAGCGCGGCAATCTCTGGCTGCAGGTAAATGGCGGCGCTGGTCGTCCGGAGTTTTCGGTTCGCACGCCGACCACCGTAGCAGCAGTGCGCGGCACCCGCTTCTATACAGTACAAATCGGAGACATGGTCGGCATCTGCCAGTGTCAGGGAACCGTTCACTTCCAGGGCGGCGGCGTACAGGGCGATCACCATCAAGATACCCTTAGCTTTACCCGCGGCGGCAAGACAGTCACGCTTCAGCTTTCCGATTTGCCGGCCGGCATCCCCTACCGTCACGATCATTCTCTACTGAATGACAGCCCGGTTGGCGCCCGCAGTGCGATGACGCCCGAGATGACGGCGGCTTTGCTGAAGATTGTGAATCAGAAGTTCGCCGAACTGCCCTAGTCGGGCGCCGAGCGCAGTCCCGGACGATGATTGGTCGACGCCTCGCACTTGTCCTGCTGCCTGCGCTGTTGCTTATCCCCGGCGAGGCGCAATCGCAGCCCGGCTATACACTAGATTCTCTGCCCAATCCACAAGTTGAGCACGGCGGCTTTGTAAGCGATCCCTCTGCAATTCTCGGCGCCGCAGAGCGCCAACAGCTGGAGGCGATGCTCAGTCAGCTGGAGCGCGATCTGGCGGTGGAATATGCCGTTGCCATCGTACCTTCCATCGGACAGGAAAATCCTAAAGCCTTTGCCAACCTTTTGTTTGAACGCTGGGGCGTTGGCAAGGCCGGTCGCGACAATGGACTGCTTCTACTGGTAGTCCTCGATCAACGACGAGCGGAATTTGAAACCGGCTATGGACTGGAGGGTGTCTTGAACGACGCCGTCCTTGCCCAGATAGCGCGCGCTGAATTGCCGCATCGATTTCGTGAGCAGCGCTACGGCGAAGGATTGCTGGCCGCCAGCGAGGCCGTCATCGCCGTCCTGCAGCAAAATCGCGAAGAGCTCTCCATGACTCCCGCGCAACGCGCCGACGCTGCACAGCGACGCGAACAGCAACGGATGGAGGAACTCGCCAGGGGACAGGAACATCGACTGCTGACGCTTGCCGGCGCAGGCGCGGCGGCAACGCTGCTCTACCTGTTGATTGCCCTCCTATTGCGAATCAACGCCCAGAAAAAATTCATTGCTGGCAGCAAACTAGATCAAACGAAAGCGCCAGCTGATCAGCGACCGCTGGCGCCCTTGCCAATCTTTTTGTGGCTGCCGCTCATTCTTGTCTGGCCGGCGATTGCGCTGGTATTGCTGTACTGGGCGTTATTCACCTTTCATTTCTTAGAGCACGTCGGCAGCGACCAGTACCTTGGCATCATCCTGGGCGGCGCCGCTTACTTTTCCCTCTCCTTGCTTGCTCTGCTCAAGCGACTGCAGCGCGCGGCGATGATTCTAAATGAGACGACCTCGCCCTTTCTCAAACACGCTCAACTGCGCCAGTCAAACAAGGGCATTCTTGCCGGAATCATTCTGGCGCCCTGGTTCTACCTTCCTTACTTTCTGTTTACGCGCTGGAAAATGAGAACGTTGCGGCTGACGCCGCGCGTCTGCCCAAAGTGCAACGCATTGATGCATCGCCTGGGCGAGGCCAATGACGATCCCTATCTGGAGGCGGGCCAACGCACGGAGGAGCAGATCGGCTCGGTCGACTACGACGTGTGGTTTTGTTCCAACGATGAGCAGACTTTGATCCAGCGCTATCCGGAAAACTCCGCCTACGAGCAATGTGAGAAGTGCTCTTATGTTACTTCGCGTGTAGTGCGCAGCCGCACGGTTCGCTCGCCCACCTACGAAAGCGAAGGGGCCGGCGAGCACGAGCATGAATGTCGCCACTGCGGCCGAAAGAAGCTAAGCAGCTACTCCATCGCCAAACTTGTGCGCTCCTCCTCGAGCAGCTCCTCGGGCGGCGGATATCGCTCAAGCGGCGGATCGAGCTCTTCCTCCGGCAGCCGTTCTTCCAGCGGCTCATTTGGCGGCGGTCGATCCGGCGGCGGCGGCGCTGGCGTCAGCTGGTAGTCCTCCCCTGGCGATCCCCCAGAGCTTGCAACAGGATCGACTTGTCCTGAGCAGTGCGCTGAACACAATGACTTCTGGCTGCGTCCAAATCGTATCCAGGCGCAGAGCAATCTGTGCGAGGAGGCTGAAGAATGAAAAAACTGATCATTGCAATCTTGCTGCTGGCGCTTCCGGCTGCGCTACTGGCGGACCAGGGAAGCGTGCGCAATCGCAAGAAATTCAATGTCGCTCTGGGCGGCGCCGCGCTGCGCGATACAGGCATGCTCTCTGCGCAACTTGCCGTAAATCTTAACGCTTATTTTTCGCTCGGCGTTGATATCGCCAGCGGAACGATTCACCGGAAGGATACTGGCGTCCAGATTACTCCCTTTGGCGTCGGCGGACCATACACCGTAACCGACCATCAACTGGATCGCAATTCCGACTACGGCTTCCTGCTGGCTCGCGTTGCCATTTACCCCTTCAAATCGCTGCCGCTGTATGTTGCCGCGCTGGGCGGCCGTGATACAGGCCGGCAAACGGACATCACCCAGGTGGAATACAGTTTTGCTTCGCTAGGTTCTCCGGTTCGCCGCTCGCTAACATTGGCGCAACTCCATGAGCGACCGGACTTCCTTTACGGACTGTCCGCCGGAGCGCGCTACTACTTTGATAACGGATTCTTTCTGGATTTCGAAGTCGGCGCCCTTTATCAAAAGGCGCCGGTACAGGACGCTACTGTCCAGTATTCAGAAAACACCTTCTTTACGACGGTGGGAAATCCAGTGGAAGACTATCTGCGCGCTCAGGCCGCTCAGGATACGATCAAGTCTCTCTACGGACAGAATGATCGCCGCATACACACCATCTATTCCTTCAAGATTGGCGTAGCCATCTAAGTCCAAGGACCGCACCCGGCGAACTGTCTTTCCGCTTAAGGGCAGTTCGCCGATGCAAGCCGATTGACAGAGGCGCCAGCCGACTCAAGTTCTCCTATGCTGCATATTCGGATTCTGACGCTCAGCCTGGCGCTGGCTCTTCCAGGCGCTCTTTTAGCCAAGGATCCCGACGAGGCGCCTGCCGCCGATGAGGGGCGAGTGCTGCTGAATTTTGATCGGACGCCCGGCGAGGTTCGTCATTTCCGCCTGCTATCCCGGAAGACCGTAGGTCGCGGCGAGTCTTCGGCTACCGTCGAGTCTTCGCTGCGTATCACGGAAACAGTTCTGGCTGCTGGGGAGGAAAGCGTCCGCTTACGCTGGACCTATTCCCAACCGGGCGGCAGGCTGTGGACTCCGGGCCTCTTCTCCGAAGCGTTTCACAACGCGCTGCAACAGAAGCTGGTTGGCTTCAGCGTCGAATTCGAACTGACGGAAGACGGAGGCATTGCGGGACCGCTCAATCAGGCGGACATCGACGCCTGGGCTGAGCAGGCAATGGAAGGAATGCAGCAGGAATTGGGAGCTGGCGAGGAATTTCACAGAGTTCTGAATTCCTTAAATCCGGGAAATCTCCCGTTCCTGAACGGTAGCAGCGCCATGTATTTGATTCGCTCTTACTATCTGGGATACCTATTTTATTTGCGTCCGCTTGTCGCGGAGCCGATTTCACTGCCCTTCGAGAACCTGACCGGAGGGGCGAGCATTGAATTGAACGGCGAGGCAATATTGAAACAGGACGAAACCGCCAATCTGTCAGAGATCACTATGGATCTGCAGTTGTCGCCAGCCGGGCTTGAGACGATGCGCCAGACTGTTAAGGATGTTTATGAGCGCTTGCTCAGGCGCTCCCTTTCGACGGCGGAGGTAATGCAGCTGCAGATTCAGTTTCGTCAGCGGCAAGTATTTCAACATCGCCGGACGAACGGCGGCGAAATCGTACGCATGGAACTAACGCGCATCAGGGAGGTGCGCGTCGGCGCCGACCTGCGCAGCCAAATAGAGGAAAATTCCATTCAGATCGAGCCCGCCGATGAGGCCGCGCCGATTCCTGCGCCCATCAACCAGCGTCTCTGATTCAACTGCCCTTGCAATGCGCCAGGTCGCGCGGCAGTCCGCGTTCAATCCAGCCAGCGCTCCTGCCAGGGCAGACCGTGCTGGTTCAGCTTTTCCATAAAGGGCGTCGGGTCCAGCTGCTCCATGTTGAAAACGCCGGCGCCCTTCCAGACGCCAGTCATCATGAGCATCGCGCCAATCATGGCCGGGGTTCCGGTAGTATAGGAGATTGCCTGCGCCTGGACCTCGCGGTAGCAGGCGGCGTGATCGCATACATTAAATACGTAGTACTTACGTTTCCTTCCCTCCTTGACTCCTTCGATGACACACCCGATGTTTGTCTTGCCCGTATAATTCGCCGCCAGGCTGGCCGGATCCGGCAGCAGCGCTTTCAAGAATTGCAGCGGGACAACCGGATGTCCCTCGTAGAGGATCGGCTCAATGCCAATCATGCCCACGTTTTTGAGCACGCGCAGATGAGTGAGGTATTCCTCGCCGAAGGTCATAAAGAAGCGAATGCGCTGCAAACCGCGCAGATTGAGCGCCAGCGATTCCAGCTCTTCATGATAGAGCAGATAACTGGCTTTCACTCCAACTTCCGGATAGTCCCAGTCCAGGCGGATTTCCAGAGGCCCGGTTTCCACCCAGCGACCCTGCTCCCAGTAGCGCCCATTCTGTGTAATCTCTCGAATGTTGATCTCCGGATTGAAATTGGTGGCAAAGGCATGGCCGTGACTGCCGGCGTTGCAGTCCAGGATGTCGACGGTATGGATCTCGTCGAAGTACATCTTCTGCGCGTAGGCGCAAAAAACATTGGTCACGCCTGGATCAAATCCGCTGCCCAGCAGCGCCATCAAGCCGGCCTGCTGGAAACGCTGCTGATAGGCCCACTGGTATTTGTACTCAAATTTCGGATTGTCCGGACTCTCATAGTTTGCAGTGTCCAGGTAATGAACGCCCGTCTTCAAGCAGGCCTCCATAATACTGAGATCCTGGTAAGGCAGAGCGACGTTGATCACCATTTGCGGTTTGATCCGGTCGATTAGCCGCGCCGTTTCCTCCACATTGTCTGCATCCACCTGCTCGACGCGAATCGGTCGGTCGATCTGGGCGGCAATCTTCTGGCAGCGACTCAAGGTTCGGCTGGCCAAAGTGATTTCCTCAAATACCTCCGGAACCTGCGCACACTTATGCGCCACTACGCCGCCGACTCCGCCGGCGCCAATGATCAATACCTTGCCCATTTCCAGCTCCGTTTCGCCAGCCTGCGCGATTGCACAGCGTCCAGCATCGCTCCCCGGCGCACACAGCGCCGGCTGCCGCTGACAGGGCAATCATTTCCAAACTCTGCTCGCTGGCGCAGCGCCCGGCGGCGCTTCGCCGGCGTTGGCCCCCAGGCGCCGGGGAAAAAAGATTTCATTCCAGCAGCCGCTGCGCAAACCGGGCCGAATGGGCGATCCGCAACTGCCGCTGTCGCAGACTGTCATCCGCTCCCGCACGCTCGACATCGAGGAGCAATCGCGCGCGCCCCTCTTCGAAGCCCTCAAAGAACACATTCGCGAAGGCGTTACGCCCTTTCATGTGCCGGCGCACAAGCATGGTCACGGCCTGTCAGAGATGCGCGAGTACTGCGGCGACAACATGTTTCTGATGGACGTCAATGCAATGGGCGACGTCGACGATCTGTCCAATCCAGTTTCGGTGATTGACGATGCCCAGCGCCTTGCGGCGGAGGCCTTCGGCGCCGAATACGCCTACTACCTGATCAATGGCACTACCTCTGGCGTACACGCCATGATGCTGACCGCCCTCCGCCCGGGCGACCGCATCATCTTACCGCGCAATTGCCACAAGTCAGCCTTCAGCGGCCTGATTCTCTCCGGCGCCGTGCCAGTCTACGCTCCCGTAGAAATGAATGAAGAACTGGGGATTGCCATGGGCGCCACGGTCGACGCCCTGCGCGACAGTTTCCGGAGAGCGCCGCAGTCCGCGGCTGTATTTACGCTCAATCCCAATTACTATGGATTTACTGGCGATCTGGAAAATGTCGTACGACTGACGCGCGAGTATGACGCAGTTTTGATGGTCGATGAGGCTCACGGCGGGCACATGTACTTCCACGAGTCGCTGCCGGCCACGGCGATGGAAAGCGGCGCAGACATGGCAGTCATATCAACGCACAAGACCTGCGGATCTTTGACCCAGAGTTCCATGCTGCTGTCTTCCAGCCGCACAGTTACCAATGAAAAAATACTGAACACGCTCAACCTCTTGCGCACCACCAGCGCATCCTATCTGCTGATGGCTTCGCTCGATGTGTCGCGCAAGCAGATGGCCGTGAACGGACGGGATATGCTGGCGCGCACTCTGGAGCTGGCCAACTACGCGCGCAATGAGATCAATAAGATCAAGGGCCTGTATTGCTTTGGCCGCGAGCTGATCGACAACCAATCCGTTTTCAATTTTGACGATACCAAAATCAATATTCATGTGCGGCGGTTGGGCATGACCGGCTTTGAAATGGAACGCCGCTTGCGCCAGGAATACAATATCCAGGTGGAACTTGCCGACCTGAACAACATCATGGCCATGGTCACCGTCGGCGATGATGAAGAAAACATCAATCGCCTGGTACAGGCGCTGAAATCAATTTCCCTGAAGTGTCGCGTACAGAAGTTCAAACGCGTAACGCTGACTCCGGATATGCCGGAGACGATTGTAACCCCGCGCGACGCTTTCTACTCCTTCAAGAAGAGCGTGCCGTTGGAAAAAGCGGTCAACGAGATCTCCGGCGAAATGGTTATGGCCTACCCGCCGGGAATTCCCGTCATCTGCCCGGGCGAGCGTATTACGCAGGACATAGTGGACTACATCACGATTCTCAAAGAGCACAACTGCCACCTGCAGGGCGCCGCCGACCCCTTTGTGAACTACATCCGCGTGCTGGGCTTCTGATCCGCAGGCGGAGGCCGGCGGCCGGCCGGCAAAATGCGTCCGGATTGCGCTGAATTCTGGCGCCCTCATCGTCGAAATATACAGACAGCCCGTCCCAGGCGCGGGCGCACCGATGAAAGTTCGCAAGAGCAAACGCAAAGCGATCGCCGCCGTACTGGGACGTTTCTTTCGCGTTGCTGACCGGGAGGCGCCGCGCCTGGCCTCCATGGGTTTGCTGTTCTTTCTGTTGATGGGCGGCCTGGGCCTGGGACGCGCCGCCATTGAATCCTTCTTCCTGGCCGAAGCCGGCGCCGACGGCATTCCGCTGATGTACATCCTGAACGCGGCGTTGATGACGCTGGCGTCGCTGGCCTACTCTCTGCTGGAAGATCGAATCGCGCGCTATCGTTTCTTTCAAATCTTGTTTGCACTTTTTGCATTGGTTCTGGCCGGTTTGCGACTGGCCATTGGCTCGATGCAGGGCGGGCGCGAAGGCCTGGCATTTGCAGTATTTGGATACTACGAACTATTTATCATCATATTCCAGATGCATTTCTGGACCTTTGCCAATGATGTCTTTGATCCTCGGGAAGGTAAGCGCATCTTCCCCTACATTGGCGGCATGGGCATCGCTGGCAACATTGCCGGCAGTTTACTGGCAGCGCCGCTGGTCGGTGTGCTCGGCGGGACCAGTAATCTCTTCTGGATCTGGGCGGCATTGATTGGACTGGGCGCGCCCGGGGCCTACTGGGTTCGACGGACGGCGCTGCAGGCCGGATTGACCCACGCTGCGTCGCGCGAAGCGGAAGGGCGCAGCGGCACTCTCTTCGACAACCTGCGCGGACTCTGGGATCAGCCATTGATCCGTCGTCTGGCAATCATCCAGGCGCCGCTCTGGGCGGTGGTCCACACTGTGGACTGGCTCTTTCTGAGCGCACTGGAGGAGATGACGCCGGATCTCGACCAACGCACGGCGACGCTTGGCTTGCTGAACGGCGCGGTTTCGATCACGGGACTGCTGGTTCAGTTCCTGGTAACCGGTCTGGTATTGCGGCGCGCCGGCATTGGTCCCGCCTTTGCCAGCTATTCGATCTCCATGACTCTTGGCGCCGCCGCTTTGCTGGCTCGCAGTTTGATGGGGGCCGCCGGCGCCGTACGCGACGCGCTGAATCCGCGAAGAATTCTGGCTCTGTCCGCTCGATTTGTTGATGAAAGTATACTCTACTCGATCTATGAATCGGCCCAACAATTGCTCTACAATGCGCTGCCCTCCGCCGAACGCGGCCTGGCGCGGGCTTTTATTACTGGATTCATGGAGCCAATGGCTACCGCTGCCGTAGGCTTGATTCTCTTGCTTGCCGCGCGGGCCGAGGTTGGGCAGCCGATCATTGCCGGCGGGGCGGTTGGCTGCGGACTGATCTGGATTTTTCTATCACTGCGCGTCCAGCGCGACTATTCCGGCGCGCTGCTGCGAAATCTCAGTTCGCGCGATATCGACCAGCGCGACCATGCGGCGCGCCAGATCGAGGGGATTGATCGGCGCGAAAGCAATCGTCTGCTTCTGCAAAGCGTCCTCGGCCCGGACGAAGAAGCCGCTCTCTTCGCCGTCCGGCTGATTGCTTCGGCGCCCGACAGACGCACATTGCTGGCCCTTGCCGACGCAGCGTTGCGGACTGCGAGCGTCGTGCGGTGTGAGATTCTTCGCGTCATCGGCGACGAACACCAGCGCCTTGCAGATCCAGAAGGTCGCAATGCAGTCAGCGTGCTGCTGAGGACGGCTCTCGGCGACGACATCGCCAGCGTGCGGGCCGCCGCGGTGCGCGCCGCCGGCCTCTTCTTCAGCGGCGACGCCCCGCACGTTTTGCAGGCTATGCTGGAGGATAGCGACGTCGAGGTGCGCCAGCAGGCTATCGTTGGACTCTTGCGTCCGGTTGGCGTACTGCGGCGCGGACACAAAGCCTACCGCTCGCTGCAAAATCTGGCCCAGGCGACACATGCCGAGCAACGGCTGGCTGCAGTACGCTCCATTCGCGAACTGGGACGCGGCGAGCTGCGCGAGCTACTGGCCCCGCTGACTGCCGACCGCAGCGTCGAGGTGCGCTACGAGGCCGTTCGCGCACTCAGCGTCTATGGCGACGAGCAGTCCGTGGCAGCGCTCATTGCCTGCCTTGAGGAGCGAAGCCTTGCGGCGCTGGCTGCGGATACGCTGGCGCGTATGGGCGAAAAGGTTATGCCACAGCTGCTGGCTCAGTTGCAGCGTCCCGATCTCAGCAACCGGCAGCGCGCCGTAGTGCTGACAACACTCGGCGAATTGGGCGGCGCGGATGCCATCGAAAGCATCGGTCAGTATTTAACTAACCAGGACTTGAGCGTCGAAGATGCAGCGATTGGCGCGCTCAGTTCCATTCAGGAGCGCCTGGAGAGCGACGGCCTCAGCGAGCGGCAACTGCGACTGCTGCTATCGCCTGGCTTACAGGCCACGCTGCGACGGGCCTGCGGCGCGTTGATTCGCCGTATCTCCCATGATCGCGCCTTTATTTTGCGCCTGCGAGGCAGCGGCCGCATCACCGGCGTAGCGCTGCTGATTGATTCGCTATCCAGGATCTCGCAACACCGTGAAGAAATCGCCCTGAAGTTCTTGCAAATGCTCAGCCACGGTCCTAGCATTCGGGCTGCGGCGGCCAGCCTGCGCAGTCGGGATCGCCGCAGCATTTCGGAGGCCGTAGAATTGCTGGAAGGGGCCGGCCCCGAGGCGCGCGAGTTTGGACGCATTCTGGAGGCCAGCATCAATGGCCAGGAGCTGCTGGAAGAGCCTGTCACCGACTACGAGATGATCATCGATCTCTTGATCCAGAAGCAAGATCCATGGTTCATGTCCTGCGTCATTTTTGCGATTGGCGAATTGAAAATGCAAGAACTTGCCGATCACGTAGAATCGCTGACTGGACACCAATGGCCGGCGGTTCGCGCCAACGCCCACCTGGCGCTGCGCAAGCTGGGCCGCCGCAAGAGCGGCGCAAACAAGCGAGAGGTAAAGGCGATGAGTCGAACCATGGAGCGGATCCTGTTTTTGCGCAGCGTGGCAATCTTTGCCGACGTCGATGGCGCCGACCTGCAGTGGATCAATGAGATTACCCGCGAACGCAAGGTGCGCAAGGGCCAGGTCGTTTTCCACGAAAACGATGTGGGCGATGCGATGTACTTGATCCTCAGCGGTCAGGTGCGCGTGTCAAGGGGCGCCACGAACCTTGAACTGCTTGGAGAACGCGACTGCTTTGGCGAGATGTCGATCCTGGACAACGAGCCGCGTTCGGCAACCGTGCGCGCCACGCAGGATTCGGTGATGCTTGCCATCAAGCGCGATGACTTTCAGCGGTTGGTGCTGGCCAGACCGCAGATCAGCTTTTCGCTTTTCAGAACGATCAGTCGCCGCCTGCGCGATATGACGGCGCGCCTGGCCGCATCCTGAGCCCGGCGCCGCTGCTGGCCCTCCCTCAAGCGTCCCAGGCCAACAGGCGTTCGGCAATTTCCTCGCCCTTGTCTTCTTGCAGAAAATGGCCGGCATCCTTGATCGTTGTGTGCGGCTGTTTCTTGCAGCCTGGTATGTGGCGCCGGAAGTATAGATCCCCCCCGCGCGTCACCGGATCGCTATCGCTGAAAAGCGTTAGAAAGGGCTTCTGCCAGCGCCGCAACTCCTGCCACGCCAGACGGTTGCCGGGAACCGCCGGATCGTCCTCGGAAATCGGCACCAGCAGCGGGAACTTGCGCGCTGCAATCTTATAGTTTTCGTCGGGGAATGGGGCGTTGTAGGCGGCGATCACTTCGCTGGAGAGCTTGCTCACACAACTGCCGGAGATGATCTTGCTGATTGGCAGACGCTTGACCTCCTGAGAAAATTTGCGCCAGGCAAGAAATGCTTCGCCAGCTGGCGTGTCGCCTGCGGGCAGGAATGTATTGCCAGCAGCAATGCGGCGAAAGCGATCGCCGTGCTCGGCAGCCAGGCGCAGGCCCAGCAATCCGCCCCAGTCCTGGCAAAACATGGAAATATCTTGAAGATTCAGCCCAAGTACGAAATCGCGCAGCCAGTCCAGATGTGATTGATATGTATATACAGAAGGGTCCGTTGGCTTATCTGACTTGCCAAAGCCAATCAAATCCGGAGCAACAACTCGAAAGCCAGCCGCAGCCAGCGGCGCGATCATCTTTCTATACAGGTAGGACCAGGATGGTTCGCCGTGCAGGAGCAGCCAGAGCGGTCCCTGGCGCGGCCCCTCGTCGACGTAGTGCATACGCAACTGACCCAGCTCCAGATAGTGCGGCTCGAACGAGTAGCCGGGCAAGTTGCTGAAGCGCTCATCCGGCGTGCGTAGTATTTCCATTGTTATTTTGCCCGCGCCGCAGGCGGCCTCAATTGTTTCCTTCTTTGAACACCATATCGATGGCCAGACCGGCGCCCAGCAAGAGACCCACGCTGCCCGGATCAGATGGCGCGCTGGCGCCAAGGGAAATAGCATAGGTGTCGGCCGTGGTGAACAGTTCGCGTCCCAGTCCGGCCCACTTCTTGGTAACTTCGCCCAGCTCGCGGCCATTGTTGTCGACCAGCTTGAAATTCCAGCCCTTCCAATCGCCCTTGACTTCCGCAAACTCCTGTCCTTGCGCGTTGTATACTTTAAATCCGCCAACAATCGTCAGAAGTTTAGCTTTGAAATATCCAATCTTTGCTCCGGCGGCGTCAAAGACCTCGACTGTTGGGCGAATGAAGGAAAAGCCGCGCTTGATGGTCAGGACTGTCGCGCCTGCCGTGTCGCTGACCAGTACGGTCATTGGCAGACTGCGCCGTGAAATCAGGAGCCGCAGCAACACCAGCCACCAGACCAGCGTTTCTTTGGCCACGCCAATTGCTTGTTTGTTTTCCGGGTCGATGATCTCGTAGGTCCCGGTCACCTTCATCAATTCTACTTTCTCTTTTACGATAAAGCTGCGACGATTCAGCATGGTCTTTCCTTCTCTCCCGGCGACGACTCTGATAAGCTGACGCCCGATCAGCAGGCGGCCGCTGGCATTGCGCTTCAAGCGAAAAGCGATCTTAGCGCCGCCCTGTAGCAAGCGCTTTGCGCTCAGTCGTAGGCGCGTAGATGGCCAAGCAATGCCGCCGCTGCCAGCGAACAGGCGGCCAGAAATAGGCCTGTAGCAACCAGCCCGGGACCGGTCCCGTGCAGCGCGTCCGCAGCGCGCCCTGAGAAAAACGCGCCCACCCCCGGCATCAGCTGGAAAAACATTCCATAAACTCCCATCACGCGCCCGCGCATGTGGTCCGGCGCCGCTACCTGCACTGCCGATGGGATCAGCGCGCCTAGCAGTCCGCCGCCAATGCCGGCCAGAGCCAGGCAGATGGCGGCAATACGCCAATCCTGAGAGCTGCTGCTGGCCGCCAGAAAGAGGCACATCGGCGCCGCGGCGGCCAGCATCACCCGTCCGCGATGGCGCACTTGATGCAGAATCCTGGCCAGAATTCCGCCCAGCAGCAAACCGAAACCAAGGGCCGCCATCAGTCCGCCGCGCCCCGCTTCGTCGAGGCCCAGCGTATGCCGCGCATACTCTGGAACCAGCGCCTGGATCGGTCCTACCACCATGAACACAATCATCTGCAGCACGATCATTTCCCGAATCAAGGGCGCGCTCCAGGAATAGCGCAGGCCTTCGACAAAGGAAGCCAGGACATTTTGAGCCTTGCCGCGGATGTACTCGGTCGGACGCACCGGCAGCAGCGTGGCAAATGCAAACAAGTAGGCAATTGCTGTGACCAACAGCGTGCCGTTCCAGTCCAGACGTTGCCGCAGCTGTCCGGCAATTGGCGGTCCAAAGCCAAAGCCCAGAATAATAAGTACATTTAATATAATCGTCGACCGACCGGCGCTGCCCTCCGGAACCAGATTGGCCAGCACCGCCAGGCGCCCGGGAATCAGGAAGGTCAGGCCAATTCCGTTGAGCAGACTGATCAGGATCAGCAGCCAGCGCGTATCCGCTTGTAAGATGCCGCTTGAATGCAACCAGTAGAGCGCCCAGGTCGAAACTATGAAACAACACTGTGCGCCAAACATGACGGCCATTCGAGAAATGCGATCGAGCAAGGCGCCGGCAATCAGGCCGAAGACCAGCGCCGGCAGATTGTTGCACATGACCACCAATCCGGTGAAGCCATGCGAAGCGCCCAGGTCGCCGGACAGGAGCACCAACGAGTAGATCAACATGTTGGCGACCAGCAGGGTCGAAAAGCTGTTGAAATAAAAGAATAGCAGCGAGCTTGTCGAGGGCGAAGTCCGGGTCATGGCGCTTGCTCCGCAATCCACAGTTCGATCATTTTCAGAGCGCGATCTAACATCTCTGGCAGCGCCGACTCCTGTTCATCGCTGAACTTTGCCAGCAAGTAGTCGGCCAGGCCGCGATCTTCAGGTCGACCTACGCCCAGGCGCAGCCGATGAAAATCGGCGCTGCCGCCTTGATCGATAATATCTCGCAGTCCGTTGTGGCCCTTGTGACCGCCGCCCAGCTTGAAGCGCATTTCGCCAAAGGGCAGCTCGCTTTCATCATGCAGCGCGAGCATTTGCGCTGGCGCGACCTTGTAGAACTTCATCGCCGGCGCGATACACTCGCCGCTGTTGTTCATGAAATCCTGGGGCTTGATCAGCACCAGGTCGCGCTCAAGATCTACGCCTCGCCAGCGGGCCACGACGTACAGCGATTTCCACTTTTTTTGGTCGACCGTTGCGCCCAACGACTCCGCCAATCGGTCCACGGCGCGAAAGCCGATGTTGTGCCGCGTCCTGGCGTAGCGACTGCCGGGATTACCGAGACCCGCAATCAGCAGCGGTTTGCCGCTCACGGCACTGCTCGCAACGAGCCATTTTCGTAGACAAAGCTGTGGCTTCGTCCGTTCAATACAATCAGCAGACGATCCGGAAGGCGCGCAGGCAGGTGTGCAGCATCAAGCGGCGCCTGGATTTCCAGACGCCCCTCGCCCGCATCTCGCACGACAGGCGTCCCCTGGATTTTGATTTCAGTTTGCACCGGTTTCTGACTGACCGAAATGTCCAGACAGGCATCGCGCAGACAGACGCGGTGTTCTTCGCCGGTCAATTCATCATCGCCGCAGGGCTCGGTATTGCTGTGGGAGTATACGCGCTCTCGGCTGCCGCTTGCAGCATCCAGCAGCTCCCAGCCGATCGAGCCGCCGCCACAGTCGCCGATGTAGCTGTGAATCCAGATCCGGCGACGATCGAACCAGCCAAAAGGGCCCACGGCCTCAACCTTTGCCGCAAGGCTGCCATTTTTTCGATATACCTGAAGCACACAATCCCCGCCACTGTAGCCCTCGGCGCAGGCCTCGCCGCTAACAGGCTGTGCAGACGAGCGCGAGAGAATGTAATAAAAGTCTCCGCCCGGCGCAATCACTCGGTCGTTGCTGGAGGAAGGCTGCCTGCTGCTGGCAGTTAATCCATCGATCGCTTTCAGATAGCCGGAAAAGGCCCAGCCGTCAATCAGACGCGGACCATTCTGCCAGCGCACCTTTTGCCAGCGACCGTCGATGCCATCAATCACAACGCGCTCCGACCCGTCTTCCAGCCATTGCAAGTGCGAACCGGACGGCGCCAGAGCGACCGCCGGCGCGCTGAGCGAAGGCTGAGCTCGCAGGCGCAGTCCGGACTGTGCAGTCACTTCCAGCTCGCGCGGCGCGCTTTCTGCTTTGCAGGCGATGACAGCGAAGATGATTGCAAGGAGCGCCTGGCGACTGTGCATCGGGACAGCGAGCCCGGGGCGATCCTGCAGGCAATCGAATTTGGCAAAGCCTGCGGCGCTCGCTGCAGCGTTCAAAACCGTTGACCGCGCTCTCACGCCAGGTTGTGCTGACGCTGTGGAGAGTGCAGCCGAGCATCGGGTCCTGGCCCGCAAGTATCGCCCGCAGAAGTTCGGCGAAGTGGTCGAGCAGGAGACGACGGTGCGCGCTTTGCAAAACGCTCTGGCGCACGGGCGACTGGGATCGGCCTATTTGTTTTTTGGCGCGCGCGGCGTCGGCAAGACCACTATTGCGCGCATTCTGGCCAAGCGCGTCAATTGCAGCAATGTTCAGGACGGCGAACCCTGCGACCGCTGCGAATCTTGCCTGTCAATTTTGAACGGCTCGGCGCTGGACGTCATCGAAATCGACGCCGCTTCCAATCGCGGCATTCACAACATACGCGAGCTGCGCGAGAATGTACGCTTTCAGCCAATGGCCGCCAAAAAGAAAGTCTACATCATCGACGAAGTACACATGCTCACCACGGAGTCTTTCAATGCCCTGTTGAAGACGCTGGAAGAGCCGCCGGCGCATGCCCTGTTTATTCTGGCGACAACTGAACTGAACAAGATTCCGGAGACGATCCTCTCGCGCTGCCAGGTATTCAATTTCCGCAAAGCGCCCTTGCGCGTCATCCAGGAGCACCTGCGGCAGCTCTGCGCGCGCGAAAAAATTCAGGCGGAGGATGAAGCGCTGTTCTGGATTGCTCGACGCGGCGACGGTTCCTTTCGCGACAGTCTGTCCTTTCTTGAGCAGGCCATGGTCTACTGTGGCGCAGAGATCAGCGCCGAAAAGGTCAAGACGCTGATCGGTCACACGCCCAATGAGCTATTTGTTGCGCTGACTTCCAGCCTGCTGGATCCTTCGGCCGCGGCCGACCAGGTCGTACGGCCGGTGCACGAGGTGTTCTCCGCCGGCGGCGATCTCAGTCGCTTCATATGGGAGTACCTTGATTTTCTGCGCGTTGCTCTGTACTTGCGACGCGGAGTGGATGACGCCGAATTCCTGGGCGCGCCGCAAAGCGAGCTCAAGCGCATCCAGGAGGGCCTCGACGGCGTCGATCCGCAGCAACTGGCGCGCGTATTTGACCGCATCTATGGTCTTTTGACGCGCAGCTTTGCCCTGCGTCTGCGCAACTCCTACGAAACGCGAGTGTTGATTGAAATGGAGCTGCTGGAAATTCGAGAACTACTGCTGCGGCCAAGCATCAGCGGGGTGATTCAGAAGCTCAACCAGATGAGCGCCGCCATCCAGCAGGAAGTCAGTGGCAAAGCAACGGCGCCGCGGTCGAGCGAGACGCCCGCCGCTGCCGCGCCAATAGCCGCCGCGACGCAGACAGAGGACTCCGCGCAATACTCGGCAGAGTATGCATTGATGCAGCAGTTCCGCGGCGTGGTAGTGGATCCGGCGGAGGCGCCGCGACTGGAGAGCGATCCATGAGTCAGATGGATTTTACGAAGATCTGGGAGAGCATGGGTCAGATGCGCTCGCAGGTGGAACAGATCAAGGCCCGTGTCGATCGCATGCAGATTGTGGGCGAGGCTGGCGCCGGCATGGTGCGCGTCACAGTCAACGGCGAGGGCAAGGCCTTGAAGATCGAGATCGACCCTGTACTGCTTTCCGCTTCTGAAAAGCCAATGCTGGAAGAATTGATTGTCTCCGCCATCAATGATGCTGCAGCGCGCGCCCGGGAAACCCTGAGCAACGAGCTGCGCCACGTGGCTGGCGGCGCAGGCATTCCCGGCCTGGAGAAGCTCTTCGGTCTCTAAGCTTGCCTCCCCCGGCAGGGCCAGTTGCTCTCGCGGTCAACGCGCGGCCAGAGCGCCATCGATGATCTGGTCTGTTTCGCTCCACATTTCATTGTGGTCCGGCACGCTGCGCGCCTCAAGCAGCTCGCTTTCATAGCGCACAATCTCGGCGTCGCTGAGCGCCATTTCGCCAGAGGCATTCTGGATCCAGCGCGTCACGACAAAACCCAGCAGCAATGCGACGATTGCTGCGGCCGCTGATAGCATCCAGGCTGGAACGCGAGTTTGCCGACGGCGCGCTGCGGCTACAGCTACACGCCGCGCCATCGCCCGGGGAAACTGTGTATCGCTCTCCAGCCGGGCCAGCGCCTCTTCTACCGAATTCTGATGGTTTGCGGACATATTCATTTCCTCCCGGTGTTGGCCTGCTCGCGCGCCAGAAGCTCTCGTCCGCGGGCCAATCTGGACTTTACCGTTCCTGCCGCCAGGGACAGCCGTCGGGCAATGTCCTTCAGACTGAGACCCTGAAGTCGCAGCTGCATAGGCTGGCGAAAATGTGGCGGCAAAACGGCGGTCTGCACCTCCAGTCTGCTGCGCAAATTCTCGGCATTCCCGTCCAGCGGGTCATCGCGCCTCTCCAATTCCGAAGATAGCTCTGACTGCGCCGTTTGAGCTGCTGCAAGAATCAGCCGCGTGCGACGCCTGGCGCTGCGCGCCGCTTTGCGACTTTCATTGCGCGCCGCGACGTAGAGCCAGCGTTGCCTGCCGTCGCCCTCCGGCAGACTGCGATGCTGGAAGTGGAGGTAAAATCGAAGGTAGGTTTCTTGCACAACGTCCTCCACCGCATGTCCAAGATCCGCCGGCAAATGCCGGCGGATCGACTGGAAAACCGTTGCTCTGGTTTCGTGGATGATTTCTGCGAGTTGCGCTTCGGTCACCAGGACGGCCTCACATTGGATCTTCATCCGGTCCCGGTCCGGGACCGTCATCGTCGCTGCGACCTGGATGCTCGGGTCGCATAGCGCGCAATTGCTGGCGCTGTTGTGGCGTGAGCAGCGCCTCGAATTCCAGGCGCTCCTGGATGTGCAGCATGCGCAACTCTACGTGGATGGCGCCCAGCTCCTGCAGTTTGGCGCGTACCGCCTCCAGGTTGACCTGATCGGCCTGCAGCATTCCGCGCAACTGATCGCGCAGCGGCCGCATCGCTGCCAGTTGCGTTTGCGACTGTGTACGAAAACGGTCGCGGATTTGTTCCGCCCTTTGTTTCTGCTCGGCTGTCAGGTGCAGGCGCGCCGCCAGTCGATTGAGATCCGGACCTTGCGGACCATGATGCTCCGGCCTGCCGTGATGCTCCTCGCGCGTCGGCCGTCGATTTGGATCGGCGGCCAGTCCCGCTACGCTTCCCAGAGTCATTCCGGAGATCAACAGGCCGGCTACGATATGCTTTGTACTCATTGCTTCGCCTCCTTCAGCGAATCTGCAGCTTTAAACCCGGCCGGGGCGGAAGGTTCCCGTTTTTTATCAGGACGGAGGCTCGGGCGAAAATACGATTGCGGCACAAGGGCGCCATGCCAGCTAGAATCCGTCGACTGATGTTTCCGGCCCTGGACAATGCTGTACGCCTGCTTTCTACCCTGCCCGGGATCGGCGAGCGCAGCGCTTTGCGCATCGCGTTTCATCTATTGAAAAGCGATCGGCAGCAGGTCGCCGAACTGGCAAGCGCGCTCACAAACTTGTGCGATCAGGTGCAATTCTGCCGGCAATGCGCCTCCCTGGCCCAGCAGGAACTCTGCGAACTGTGCAGCGATCCGCAGCGCGATGCCAGTTTGCTTTGCGTTGTGGAAGAGCCTGGCGACGTCTACGCCATCGAACGCACCGGCGAATTCAAGGGACTCTACCATGTGCTGATGGGCGCGCTTTCGCCGCTGGACGGCGTTGGACCACAAGATTTGCGCCTGAATGAACTCTTTGCACGTATTGAGTCCAGCGCCCCGGCTGAACTCTTTCTGGCCACCAACCCGACGCTGGAGGGCGACGCTACGGCGCGCTACATTCAGGATCGTTTGCGCGGTCGCAGCCTGAAACTGACGCGCATCTCCCACGGCATCCCCACCGGCGCAGCCATCGAATACGCCGATCGCAGCGCTCTGGCGCGCAGCGTGCGCGCTCGCACCAGCCTGGAATAGCAGTCCGGCAGGAAGACAGTCAGCGCAATCTGACTTATGTCACACAGTCCTGCTATGCTCGGCCCATGAAAAACAGGGACCCGCTTCGTTTGCAGCGCGATCAGAAATTTGCAGGCCGTCTTCGCACTCAGACCGACATTAGATTCAGAGTGAGCGCCCCGCAGTCCCCCCTATCCTTCATTGATCTTTTTGCCGGAATTGGAGGCTTTCGATTGGCCTTCGAACGCTTCCAGCTTCGCTGCGCGTTTTCCAGCGAATGGGATCGATTTGCCAGGCGAACCTATTCGGCAAACTTTGGCGAAGAGCCGGCCGGCGATATCCGCGCCATTGCCGCCGAGGCGCTGCCGCCCTTTGATATTCTGGCCGCCGGCTTTCCCTGCCAGGCCTTCAGCATTGCCGGCGTATCCAAGAAGAACGCTCTGGGACGCGCCCACGGCTTTCTTGATGAGACACAGGGCACGCTGTTTTTCGAGGTGGCGCGCATTCTGCGCGACCGTCGACCGATGGCCTTCCTTCTCGAAAACGTCAAGAACCTGGTTTTCCATGACGGCGGCCGCACCTTCGAGGTGATCCGACGTTCGCTGGCCGACGAGCTTGGCTACCATGTAGATTATCGCATCATCAACGCCGCTCATGTTCTGCCGCAGAATCGCGAGCGGATCTTCATTGTCGGCTTCCGCGAAAAGGGACCGGCGCAGGTCTTCAAGTTCCCGGACTTCAAGGGGCTGCCCACGCCGCGCATTGGCGACTTGCTGGAGCACAATGTAGACAGCCGCTACTACCTGTCTGATCGGTTGTGGAAGTATTTGCAAGAGTATCGCGAGAAGCACCGTCAGGCCGGCCACGGCTTTGGCTTTGGTCTGGTCGAACCGGACAGCATCACGCGCACGCTCTCCGCGCGGTATTACAAAGACGGATCGGAGATTCTGATTCAGGACGATCCGGCGCGCAATCCGCGTCGTCTTACGCCGCGCGAGTGTGCGCGCTTGATGGGCTTTCCTGATAGCTACAAAATTCCCGTCTCCGATACCCAGGCCTACAAGCAGTTTGGCAACTCCGTTGCTGTGCCTGTGGCTACAGCGGTGGCCGCTTCGATGCTGGCGGCCCTCGCGCAGGCAAATCTTTCGGACAGCGGACTTGCGCCGCAGGCCGGGGCTGCGCGTCCCGCTGCAGCAAAAGCAGCGGCTGCAAAAACCGCGGCAAAAGGCGGTCGCAAGATCGCCTGAGCGGCGCAGGCCGGTCGCTCAAAGCTCAGGCGCCGCGGACCGTCGCTTTCACTATTGCATCGATGTTTGCCGCGCACAGCTCCAGTTCAGCGGCAAAGCGCGCCGCTTTAAGTATCCTTTACAGCTTTGTTGTCATCGCACTTTGCAATGGCGGCATCTTGATGCTGGCTGAACTGACGCGCGGGCAGGCCCTGGCAGTGCAGACGCCTGAGGATTTTGCGCCGCGCGCTGTGCGCTGGCCGATGATCCTGCCCGAAAGCCTGGCAATGCCGACCCTGGGATTGCTGGTCTACCTGCTGCTGGCAAAACTATTTCCACGGCAAGCGCTGACGATCTTTGCGCTGCTGCTTGCTCTGATCACTGCCGTCTGGACCTACGGGCCGATCGTTCAGGGCGCCGATATCGCATCGAAGATCCTGCTCAGTCTCACCCACCTGGTGATTGCCGGCGTGTTGCTATTCGACGCCTGGCGCTGGCAGCGCAGTCGGCAGCGCATGCTCGATCCAAGCTAGCTGTGAAATTTGCGCAGCAACGGCGCCGGCCAAATCGAGCGCCTGCACAGCTTAAAGTTTGACCGCTCTTTTGCGATAAACCATTCTGGACCGTGCCCGGCATCGATCAAATCCGACAGAGACTGCGGCCGGTATGGGAGGCGCGGGGAGAACTGATTGCGCTCTGGATATTCGGTTCGGTCGCTGAAGGACGGGCCGATAAGCAATCCGATGTCGATCTGGCAGTTCTCTTGCGGGAGCAGCTGAGTCTGTACGACCAGGCTCTACTGGCCGAGCATTGCATGAACGCCCTGGGTCGCGAGGACGTCGATCTCGTAGACATACGAAGCGTAACTCCCCTCCTGCAGCATCGCATTCTGACCCGCGGCGCCATTCTCTTTGAACGAGATCCAGTGGCCCGTGTGAACTTTCAAACGCAGGCGCTCTCTATCTACTTTGACCTGCTGCCCTGGCTGGAACGGGCCTATGCCCATTGACGTCGCCGTAGTGCAGCGGCTGCTGGCAGTAGTCCGCAAGAACCATCGGATTGTGGCGCACTATCGCGATCTGCCGCGGCTCGAGCTGGCTGCCGAACCTGGACGAATGCTTGCGATCCAGCATGGACTGCAACTGGCAATTCAGGCATTGATTGATCTGGCTCTGCACATCGCCAGCGCCGCCGGCGCGGCGCGCCTCGAACGATATCGCGATGCTGTCCGGGCCCTGTCCGAAGAGAAGATTGTTTCGCCGGAAGCTGGCGAGCGCTTGCAGGCCATGGTCGGTCTGCGCAATATTCTGGTCCACGGCTATACCGATGTCGATGAAGTTCGACTGCTGGAACTTGTCGACCAGCGCCTGGACGACTTTATTACCGTAGCCAATCAGATCGAGGAGGCTCTGAAAAGCCGCGGTCTGCTGTGAATTTAGAGCCGCTCCCAAAACTCTGCGGATGGAGTTTTGGGACGAACCTTTAAAGATCGCCGCTGGCATTGATTCTTGCCGTGAAGAAATCGAAGTCGCCCACGCCGACAAAGGGCAAGTTCGGCGTCTTTCCCTGAATTGTCGGCGCACCGGCATCGGCGTAGCCGTGAAGCATAAGTCCGCCGTCCAGCGTCGGCGCCATCGCAGTAGCCGCATCGTCGCCGCCAGCGCCGCCAATCATGGTGTACCACTGAACTGTTCCCGATGGATCAAGCTGAATCGCCAGCATATCATAGACGCCGGCGAAACTGTTGCGCGGAGTCTTGCCGCCAAGGGCGGCGATGGCGCCGCCGGCATAGCCAGCGACGAAAAGCTCATCGCTACGACTGAAGGCTGCAGCATTCAAGGCATCGGAACCGGCGCCGCCCAGTATGGTGTACCACGCCAGTTGCCCGGCGCTATGATAACTCAGGGCAATGCCGTCCGTCATGCCGGCGTAAGCATTCAGCGGCGTCTGACCGGAGACGCTTGCCACATTTGCGCCGATTGTACCGACCGCCAGCAGCTCGCCGCTGGAGCTTTCGCTGATGCTGCTCAAGCCGTCGCTGCCGGCCCCTCCGGCAAAGCTGAACCATTCGGCGCGGCCAGCGCCATCAAGGCGCAGCAGGAGGCCATCGTTCGATGCTGAATAGGGATTCAGCGGCGATAGACCATTGAAGCTGGGAATGTTTGCCGCGGCAGAGCCGACCACGGCCATGCCGCCGGAGGCAAGGACCGCGATCCCGCGAAAGGAATCATTGCCAGCGCTGCCAAAAAAGGTATACCAATTCAAACTACCATTGCTGTCCAGTTTGCAAAGCAGGGCATCGACGCCGCCGGCGTAGGGACTGAGCGGCGTGCGGCCCTGCATCGTGGCGATGTTGGCGCTGGCATCGCCGGCGATTGCCAGCGTTCCGTCCTGCAAAGTCGTTGCCGAATAGGCGCCTTCGCCGCCGGCTACGGCGCCCAGGAAAGTGTACCATTGTGGCTGCCCCGCGCTCGAGAGCTTTGCCACCAGCATGTCACTGAGACCAGCATAGGCGTTGAGCGGCGCAAGTCCGGCAAGCGACGGTATGTCGCCGCTGGATGATCCGACCAGCACAAAGCCGCCGTCCGCTGTTTCCGTGATTGATGCAAGGCTCGATCCGCCGACGCTGCCAATGAAGCCATACCACAGCACGCGGCCGTTGTCGTCCAGACGACTGACCAGAAGATTCTGGCTGCAGCACTGGTAAGGAAGCAGCGGCGTCTGTCCGTCCAGCGCCGGAATATCGGCGCCGGATGTGCCGCCAACAATGCTTCCGCCATTGGCCGGCAGGCAGAGCGCGTAGCCGCTATCGCCCACGTTGCTGCCGATGTACTCATAGTAGCTGCCGGGCGTGGTCGGTCCGCCCTGGCATGGACGAAAGGTCCGTGCGCCATAGATCAGCAGCGCTGCCAGCGGATTACAAAGCGGATCGGTCGCCCGGCACTCATAGCGCACACATGCCGCGATTTGCAGCATCAAAAACAACAACGAGCTCGATAGTCGCAGGATGCCGACCCTGGTTCGCATACGCAATCAGCATTGCATATTGCGCCGGACGTGGCAACAGGGAGAAACTCCCCAGGCGCGGATGGGACTGGACTACGGAAAGGCGCGCATTAGCTGCGCAACAGTCCTAGCAGTTCCTGCACGGCCGCATAGTATCCCCTCTGCTCGCTCGGTTGAAGCCCCCACGCCGCGGAAGCAACTAACTATAAGCGCGATACCAGAAACCAACGGAGCGCTTGAAACTGCATTGATCCAACCCGGCTATCCAGGCGAATTGTTCCGATGGATAGACATCTTCTCCTGCGACGACTGGTGGAAGTCCGCCTGTTATTAGAGCTCGCTTCAGAGATTCAAGATCGGCCGGAACCGGCCAATAATTTCGCGCTGCTTCAATACCATGATGCCGTTGAGTTGCTTCTTTGCATCGGGGCGGAGAGGCTGAACATTACTCCGCCGCATGAGCTAGACAAGTATTGGCAACTCCTGGAAAAGGCCGACGTCCATCTGGGCCGCTGGCAACCTTCCGTTAAGCAACTCTGCAGGGCAAGGAATAGCTACAAGCACCATGGGATGGCGCCCTCTCCCCAAGTACTTACCGAATGCGGTCAAATCGCCCGCTCCTTCGTAGAGAACGCCACTAAGACTCTAACCGGTATCCCTTTCGCCGAAGTGCGCCTTTCTCTGTTGGTACAATGTTTGCCGTCACGCCACCGCCTGGACGCTGCAGAAACCCGCGCTGCGCGCAGGCAATGGCAAAAGAGCGCAAAGCACTTTGCTCTTTCTCTTGCGAACCTCCTCGAAGCGTTTGAGGAGAATCAAGCGATGTCAGCACGATCGCCATATTTCTTCGGCGAAGACATGACAGCACTCAATGCGCGGACGCTAAATTTGGACCCGGCGGTCGATCCGACAGCTAGTGCAGAGATAAGGGAACCGATCTCGCACTTCGTAGATGCCGTTGGAAGTACTCTGAGAAAAATACAACGGGCATTGAACGTCATAGCGATGGGCATAAACTATCCGCAATACGTTCGTTTCAATAGGTTGACACCGAAGGTGCGAATGAATGAAGCCGGGCGCTTCGAGGTACGCGCAAATACCCCCTCCAGTTTTTGCTATACTGATGCTGAGATCGGATTCTTGGGCCGATTCATCGTCGATGATAACGTGCCGATTCTTTCGCAAATAGGAGCGGGTTCCACCTGACTCAAGCGCTTGCCGACTCCTGCGCTTCGCCTCTTAATAGATCAATATTCAAATACTTCCGCGATGTCCACTGCGTTCCAGA